>CAMZHI010000056.1 GCA_947306755.1 uncultured Clostridia bacterium
TTAAAATATGCCTAATGTATGCATATACATCAGTACAAGCAGGTATAGAAAATGTTAAAATAAATATAGATAGCGTAGAAAATGAAGAATTCAAAAAAGAAATGACAAATAAATATGAAATAATTAATATGCAAGCAAAAGAATTGTATAGTTGATAAATAAAGAGGTAATAAAATATGGAATTATTATTAGAAGGAAAGGCTGTTAGTAAATATATAAAAAGTAAATTTGAAGAAAAGTTAAACAAACTAGAAAAAAAGCCTAAAATTGCAGTTTTAACTTTAAATCCAGATGATTCAAATATGGCATATATAAAAAAAATAGAAAAGAATTGTAGTGAGTATGGAATAGGTTTTATTTTAAGTATTACAAAAACAGAACAAGATTTTATTAAAGAATTAAACAAAGCAAAAGAAAGTAAAGAAATTACAGGAATCATGTGCCAACAGCCACTTCCAAGAAGCTTGTTTAATGAAATAAATACTATTCCTTTAGAAAAAGATATAGAAGGAATTACACACGAAAGTTTAGGAAAAGTATTTGTTGGAGAAAAAAATATAAATATTCCATGCACAAGCAAAGCTGTAATAGAAACTTTTGATTTTTATAATATAGATTTAACAGGAAAAAATGTAGTGGTTGTTGGAAGAAGCAATATAGTTGGAAAGCCACTTATTCCTCAACTTCTAGAAAAAAATGCTACTGTTACAGTATGCCATTCTAAAACTCAAAATATAACAGATATTTTAAAAATGGCAGATGTAATTATTATGGCAATTGGAAGAGCAAAATTTTTAAAAAAAGAAATGATAAAAGAAGGAGCAATTATTATTGATGTTGGAATTAATTTTGAAGGTGGAAAAATTTGTGGAGATGTAGATTTTGAAGATGTTAAAGAAAAAGCATATGCAATTACACCAGTTCCAGGGGGAATAGGGGTAGTAACAAATACATTATTGATTGAGAATATTATTAATTCTGCGAGAAGGGATTGATTTTTTTAATTATTTTTCTTGGAAATAATAGGTAAAAATGCTTGAAATTCACATAATACCTAGCCAAAACTAAATTTTAGAAAGTTTTGACTTTTTAGGAAAAATGTAGTATAATATAAGTGTTGATGACATTGAGTGAAGAAATTGTTTATTAACATAAAATATAGGAAGGAGAATGCGGAATGTTTAACATAGGAGACAAAATTGTATATCCAATGCATGGAGCAGGAACAATTGATTCAATAGAGGAAAAAGATATTTTAGGAGAAAAACAATCTTATTATATACTTAGAATGCCAGGTGAAGTTAAAGTAATGGTACCAACAAAAAAAGCAGAAGAAGTAGGGGTAAGATCAATAATAGATAAAAGTTCAGCAGATAAAGTATTCAAAATACTAGAACAAGATGAAACTGAAATGAACAAAAATTGGAACAAGAGATATAGAGATAATATGGATAAACTTAAAAGTGGAGATATATATGAAATTGCAGATGTTGTTAGAAACTTAAGTTTTAAGAAAAAAGAAAAAGGACTTTCAACAGGAGAAAACAAAATGTTAACTAATGCAAAGCAAATATTAGTTAGCGAATTAGTTTTAGCTGAGCAATCTAATACAGACGAAATTGAAGAAATAGTTAATAATAAAATTAACAATTCATTTATAACATTTAGAACAGGTGATACAATTAAAGAAAACATAGTAAATAAATTTATTCCATTTAATGGTACTGGAGCTACTGATGCTACAGGAACAGAAAATACATAAAAATGAATAAAAAACAGAAAAATACACCAAAATAAATTAAGAGGTGTATTTTTTATGTGGAAAAAATTCTTACTATCTATTTGTATAGTAATTATCTTGATTATTGGAATAATTATATTTAATTTATATTATAAAAATGTTGATAATAAAAAAGAAAATGAAAACATTGTACAAAATGAAATAGAATTGTCATCACAATATGTTACAGATGAATGTATAAATGAATGGAAAGATTATAGTTTAACAGTTCAAGAGGAAATAATAGAGGCAAGCCAAAACCTATCTGATGAAAATAAAATATATATTGCTAAGGCACAAGATGACTATATAAAAATATATTATATAAACAATAAAAATGAAGAAATTCTATATAAAGTTACAGATATTGCAGTTCAATATTTAGGAAAAGATGATATAGAAAAGCTAAACCAAGGAATAAAAGTGAAAGGGTTACAAGAGCTAAACCAACTATTAGAGGATTTTGAGTAAATTGGTAGTGTTGGTAGTGTTGTCACTGGTACCGGAGATTTTTGGCATATGTATATGCCAAAAATCTCCGGTACCAGTGACAACATTGCAAATATATTTTAAATATGATATAACTACTTCAGGAGAAAAAAATGATAGCTGAAGTTATAATTGATAGTAGAGCAAAGAAACTTAATAGAAAATTTGATTATGAAATTCCTAAAAATTTAGAGGATCTTATTTTTGTGGGAAGTAGAGTTTTAGTGCCTTTTGCAAATTTTAAAACATTAGAACAAGGTTATGTAATAAGAATTAAAGAAAAAACAGATTTTGAAGTTAAACAAATTGCAGATCTTGAAGAAAACTTGCCAAAAGATAAAATAGATTTAGCTAGATGGATGGCAAGGAAGTATTTTACAAATGTTTCTGAATGTATAAAACTTATGCTTACTCCAGGTACAAAATCAAAAGATCAAGGAAAAAGGGTTAAAGATAGGACTATTAATTTTGTATATTTAAATATTCCATATGAAGAAATTGATTTTGAAAAAATTAGAGGAGAAAAGCAAAAAAAACTATTACAATTTTTAAAGAAAAATGAAGGACTAACAATTTCAGAGATTGAAAGTATTATAGAAGTATCACGAGCAACTGTAAATTCTTTAATAGATAAAAATATTTTAAAAATAGAAAATAAAAAAATAGACAGAAATCCATTAAGCAATAAAAATGTTCAAACTGAAAAAAAACTTAAATTAACAGATGAGCAAAAAGAAGCGTATCAAGCAATAGAAAAAGCTATAGATGAAGATAGATATGAGGAATTTTTATTATATGGTGTTACAGGTTCTGGGAAAACAGAAGTGTATTTGCAATTAATAGAAAAAACTATAAAAACAAACAAATCAGCAATTATGCTTGTTCCTGAAATCTCTTTAACACCACAAATGATAGATAGATTTGTTAGTAGATTTACAAAAGAGCAAGTTGCGGTATTACATAGTAAGCTTTCTATAGGAGAAAGACATGATGAGTGGGAAAGAATAAAAAATAATGAGGCCAAAATTGTAATAGGAGCAAGATCTGCAATCTTTGCACCATTTGAAAATTTGGGATTAATAATAATTGATGAAGAACATGATATGTCATACAAATCAGAGGGAACACCTAGATATTCAGCAAAAGAGGTTGCAGAATTTATTGGTATAAGCAAAAAAATACCAGTAGTTTTAGGAAGTGCAACACCTGATTTAAACACTTTTTATAATGCTGAAAAAGGAAAAATCACAAAACTTTCATTAACAAAAAGAGCTAATAATTCGAATTTACCAGATGTAACAATTGTTGATTTAAAGCAAGAACTTGCAGTTGGCAATAAATCAATGATAAGTAATTTATTATATGATGAGATTGAAAATAATTTAAAAAATAAAAAACAAACTATTTTGTTTTTAAATAGAAGAGGGTATTCAACCTTTATTATGTGTAGAGATTGTGGATATACTTTAAAATGCCCTAATTGTAATATTAGTCTTACATACCATAGAACTAATAATCTTTTAAAATGTCATTATTGTGGACATACTCAAAAAGTTGCAACAATTTGTCCAAATTGTAATAGTACAAAAATAAGATATTTTGGAACAGGCACACAAAAGCTAGAACAGGAAATCCATAAATTATTTCCTAAAGCTTCAACGATACGAATGGATATAGATACTGTAACAAAAAAGAACTCACATGAACAAATCTTAAATACATTTAAAAATGAAAATATAGATATATTAATTGGAACACAAATGGTTGTAAAAGGACATCATTTTCCAAATGTAACATTAGTTGGAGTAATTGCAGCTGACGGAAGCTTAAATCAGGATGATTTTAGAGCAAATGAAAAAACATTTCAAATTTTAACACAAGTTGCTGGTAGAGCTGGAAGAGAAAAACTACCAGGAAAAGTTATAATTCAAACATATAATCCAAACAGTTTTGCAATTGAGTGTTCAAAAGAGCAAAATTATGATATATTTTATAATACAGAAATAATATTACGTAAACAGTTGAAATATCCGCCATTTTGCGATATAATAATGATTGGATTTTCTGGAGAAAATGAAAAAGAAATAAAAGACTCAAGTACATATGTCTATAATTTGATGAGAAAGAATTTAGCAAAATATGATATAAAAGTCTTTCCTGCAATGCCATCTCCCATTGATAAAATTCAAAATAAATTAAGATGGAGAATAATTGCAAAAGGAAAAGTAACTCCAGAAGTAACTATTATACTTAATAAATGTTTACAGAATATTTATCAAAAAAATTTGAAGCATACTAGTATATATGTGGATATAAATCCAAATAATATGATGTAGGGAAAAGAAATGATTAGAGATATTACATATTCGGATACGGATTTATCAAGAAAATCTGAGGATGTTATTCCAGAAGATATTAATAGTCCAAAAGTTGAGAGTATAATTAATGATATGATAGATACATTAGAACATTATTCAGTTCAATTAAATGCTATTGGAATATCAGCATGTCAAATTGGAGAGTATAAAAAAATAATTGTTATATGTAGAAGAATTGGATTTAGAAGAACTAACCAAGTTTTTATTAATCTTAAGATTTTAGAACAATATGGGGAAATAAATAGTGAAGAGGGTTGTATTAGCTTACCGAATCGTTTTTATGTGATAAAAAGACCCAAAACAATAAAAGTAGGATACTATAACAGACAAGGAAAATATATTGAAGAAGAAATCAGAGGGAAATTAGTGCAAATATTATGTCACGAAGCCGATCACGGAGATGGTATAACAATTAAGAGGAGATGTATTCAACAGTTGAGAGAAGATGAAGAAAGATAATAAATAATTAATAGTAATGAAGGAGGAAACCATGGCACTTAGACAAATTAGGGGACAAAAAGATGAAATATTAAGAAAAAAATCAAGAGAAGTTAATATAGATGATATAAAATTAGAAAAAAATCAAGCTTTAATAGATGATATGTTAGAAACAATGTATCATCATAATGGAGTTGGACTAGCTGCAGTTCAAGTCGGTATATTAAAACAAATAATAGTTATAGACATAGAAGATGAAAAAGGCCCATACATATTAATTAATCCTAAAATTTTAAAAACTAAAGGAGAAAAAGAATGTGATGAAGGGTGCTTAAGTTTTCCAAATGAATTTGGAAAAGTAGTAAGACCTACAGAAGTGCAAGTTGAATTCTATGATAGAGATGCAAAACTTGTTAAACTAAAAGCTAAAGACCTATTAGCACAAGCAATATGCCATGAAGTTGATCATTTAAATGGGGTGCTTTTTACAGACAAGGTTATACCTGGCACGTTAGAATATGTTGAGCCAAAAAATTAAGAATTACTAATAGGCATTATAAATATATATTTTAGAATGAAGTGCGTAAGGCGACCAACCGGAGCGAAGCGCAGGGCGACTGGAGCAATTGACTTATATTGTTCAATTATATAATTTATTATATAATTGAACAAATGAAAATTGCGACACCAAACGGAATGATAAAATATATATTTATAATGCTGATTTGCTAAAAGTAATATTAAATATTTATTGAGAAAGGATATTTTGATATATGAAAATTGTATTCATGGGAACACCAGATTTTGCAGCAACATCATTAGAAGCGCTTATAGAGGCAAATTATAATATAGAGGCTGTTGTAACAAACCCAGACAGACCAAAAGGTAGAGGAATGAAAATGCTATATACTCCAGTTAAAGAAGTAGCAATTAGCAAAAGCATTCCTATTTTTCAACCTGAAAAAGTTAGAAATAATGAGGATTTTATAAATAAAATTAAAGAAATCAATCCAGATGTGATTTGTGTTGTAGCATATGGCAAGATTTTACCAAAGGAGATTTTGGATATTCCAAGATATGGATGTATTAATGTTCATGCATCATTACTTCCTAAATATAGGGGAGCAGCACCAATTCAGTGGGCAATATTAAATGGAGACAAAGAAACAGGCGTTACAACAATGTATATGGATGTTGGTATGGATACAGGAGATATGATTTTAACTGAAAAGGTTCAAATTGATGAAAACGAAACAACAGGGGAACTTTGGGATAGATTATCTAAAATAGGAGGTAAACTTTTGGTAGAAACTTTAAAACAAATTGAAAATGGTACTGCACCAAGAATACCTCAAGGAAATGATTTTACAATGGCTCCAATGCTAGATAAAGAAATGTCAAAAATAGATTGGGAAAACAAAACAGCTGAAGAAATAAAAAATTTAGTTAGGGGATTAAATCCTATTATGGGAGCTTATACATTATTAAATGGAAAGAAAATAAAATTTTGGAAAGTAGAAGTTGCTAATAATATAGGTTATGATGAGGATAATATAAAAATATTTAGAAATGGTACAGTAATAATATCAGATCCAAGAGATGGTATTTATATAAAAACTAAAAAAGGTATTTTAAGAGTTTTAGAGATACAAGGAGAAAATGCTAAAAAAATGTCAATTCAAGACTTTTTAAGAGGTAGTAGAATAGAAGAATATCAAGTTTTTGAATAAGATTTTATTAAAACAATGCTGTGATTAATATATATTTAAAGATTTCAACACCAAGCCTTAGAAAAAAATATATATTAATTACAATGCGAATTTAAGAAAATTAAATAAACATAAAAACTTTTTTAAATTAAAAAGTTTAAATCAGACAATACAACTGTGGATAAGTAAAAAAACAAAGAACTCAAAAACCTTATATTAATAGTTATTCACAGAGTTATCCACAGCTTCCACATGATTGTCGACAAAATTGTAAACATAAAAAGATAAACATAATGTAACTAAATCGACATAATTGTAACATTATTGTAATAAAGATTCTTTTTTTGAAATATTCTTGTAATATAAGCTATAATAATGTAATATTTTTGTATAAATTACGACAAGAAAAAACAATAAATTTTCAATTATCAACAATTCCTCCACATCCCACTTCTCACCTTTAATTTAAATATAGCATATAATATGAGGTGGGGAGGAACCAAAATTGAAGACAATATTCAAACGATTATTTAGATATATGGATAAATATGATATTGATATGGAAACTTTAAAGAAAATGAAGTTACATGGTGCAAAAATAGTTGATGTTAGAAGTAAAAGAGAGTATTCAGAAGGCCATATTTCTGGAAGCATTAATATTCCAGATTATGAAATAAATAGAGAATTTGAAAAAATTTTTAAAGATTATGAGCAAACCATAATTTTATATTGTAGTAGTGGAACAAGAAGCAAAAAAGCATGTAGGAAACTATTAAAAAAAGGATATACAAATATATTTAATTTATATGGGGGAATTGATAATTAAAAAGATATATGTTAAAATTGTCTTATTAAGAATCTGGAAGGAATGAACAAAATTTGAACGAATATCAAAAATATATTAGAAATTTTAGTATAGTAGCTCATATTGATCATGGAAAATCAACATTAGCAGATAGATTAATAGAAATGACAGGAGCTCTTTCAAAAAGAGAAATGGAAGAACAAGTTCTTGATAATATGGAAATAGAACGTGAAAGAGGAATTACAATTAAAGCACAATCTGTTAGAATGAAATATAAAGCAAAAGATGGAAATGAGTATACTTTTAATTTAATAGATACACCAGGTCATGTAGATTTTAATTATGAAGTTTCAAGAAGTTTAGCTGCATGTGATGGAGCAATACTAATTGTAGATAGTACTCAAGGTGTCGAGGCACAAACACTTGCAAATGTTTATTTAGCAATAGATAATAATCTAGAGGTTTTACCTGTTATAAATAAAATTGATTTACCAAGCGCAAGACCTGAAGAAGTTCAAAAGGAAATTGAAGATATAATTGGAATACCTGCAATTGGATGTCCATGTATATCTGCAAAAACAGGTCTAAATGTTGAGGATGTATTAGAAAGAATAGTTACAGATTTGCCTGCTCCAAAAGGTGATGAAACTGAAAAAACTAAATGCTTAATCTTTGATTCCTATTATGATAATTACAAAGGAGCAGTAGCATTTGTAAGAGTAATGGATGGAAAAGTTAAAACAGGTGATGAAATACTCCTTATGCAAGCAAATAAAGTATTTACTGTAACAGAAGTTGGATATTTTGCACCTGGGAGTTATATGCCTGCAGATGAACTTAAAGCAGGAGAAGTTGGCTATATTGCAGCTAGTATAAAAAGTTTGTCAGATATTCATGTTGGTGATACAATTACACTAAATAAAGATAGAGCTGAAAAGCCTTTAAAAGGCTATAAAAAAGTACAACCTATGGTTTATTGTGGTATATACCCAATAGATGGAAGTCAATTTGAATCTTTAAAATTTGCTTTAGAAAAATTAAAATTAAATGATGCAGCTCTTGAATATGAGCAAGAAACATCAAATGCTTTAGGTTATGGATTCAGGTGTGGATTTTTAGGATTGTTGCATTTGGAAATTATTGAAGAAAGATTAGACAGAGAATTTGATTTAGGTTTGATAACCACTGCACCATCTGTTATATATAAAGTACATAAAACAAATGGGGAAGTATTAGACATATATAATCCAGGTGATTTGCCACCACAAGCAGAAATTGCTTTTATGGAAGAGCCAATTGTTACAGCAAATATTTTAACTCCAAAAGATTATGTTGGTGGAATAATGGAAATGTGCCAAAATAGGCGTGGAAATTATATTGATATGAAATATCTTGATGAAAATAGAGTTGAATTAATATATGAGATGCCTTTGAATGAAATAATTTATGATTTTTTTGATAATCTAAAATCTAAAACTAAAGGATATGCATCATTTGATTATGAATTTAAAAAATATCAAGAGTCAAAACTTGTAAAATTAGATATATATGTTAATGGAGAACCAGTTGATGCTCTTTCTTTTATTGTACATAAAGATATGGCATATAACAGAGGAAGAAAAATGGTTGAAAAACTTAAAACTG
>CAMZHI010000057.1 GCA_947306755.1 uncultured Clostridia bacterium
AAAATAGAATCATATTTTGATGAAGTAGATAGGTGGGTGCCAACAGAAAAAGCAAAAGAAGCAGAAAAAATATTATCAAGAGAAAATTTAACAATTGTTTCAAATCGAATAAAAGAAATAGATTATAGTGTTATATTTACTCCAAAAGATATAGGACAAGCAATAATAGGTGTTCCAATTACAAAAAAACAAGAAGTTGCAAATGCAGAGATTGGCGAAAAGGCCAGAGTAGGAGAAGAATTTAAAGATGGTAACTAAAGAATATGCTATGGCATATAAAGAAGTTGTTGAAATATTAAAATATGTTCCGGATGAAGATGTCAAAAAAATTCCAAAAGAAAAACTTGAATTTTATAAAAATAATATGGACAATGACTATGGCTATAAATTAGATATGACAAAAGAATTTGAAAAACAAGAAATGTCAGATATAACGAAGGCAATCTTAGCAAATATATTTAGAGATTATTGGGCAACTCCATATCAAAAAGAAAGAATAGAAGCAAAAGAAAAATATGATTTAGAAAAATTAGAAGAAGAAAAAAAAGAAAAATATAATCCAGATGATATATTTAAAAAACATAAAGAAGAAAAAGCTATAGAAAATACAAATTTACCAATCGAAGTAAAAAAAGAAACATTTTTTAAGAAATTAATTAGTTTTATAAAAAGATTATTTAATAAAACTAATTAATATAAATAACCATTTTGCAAAATAACTAAAGATTAAAATCTTTAGTTATTTTTTTATATCTTGCCTCATAGTATTAAACAAAAAGTTTTGGGGGCAAGTTATATGGAAAAACAAAAAACAACTGTACAAGAATACTATGGTAAAGAAGATTTAAAAGATATCTATGTGCAGATATTAAAACAAGAATTCATAAAAGAATATGAAGAAGGTATGAGAGGATGAAAAAATAATGAAAAGTAAATATAAAGTCGCAAAATATATGAGATTATCAAGAGATGATGGAGATGATAGAGAAAGTGAAAGCATAGAAAACCAAAGAGATATTATTGATAATTATATACAAGAACATGAGGACTTAGAAGTAATTGGAGAATATGCAGATGATGGATTTACTGGAACAAATTTTAATAGACCAGGCTTTCAAAAAATGTTAGAAGACATAGAAAAAGGGAAAATAGATTGTATTATAACAAAAGACTTATCAAGATTTGGGAGAGATCATATAGATACTGGATATTATTTAGAAAGATATTTCCCATCAAATGGAATTAGATACATAGCTATTCGGAGATAATGTAGATACACTTCGCTCAGATGGATTGCAATTCCTAACATTCAAATTAAGTTTTAATGATTATTATGCACAAGATATTTCTAATAAAATAAAGAGTGTAAAGAGTAGAAAAATTGAAAAAGGAGAATTTCAAGGAGGAATAGCTCCTTATGGATACAAAAAAGATAATAAGATAAAAAATCACTTAATTAGAGATGAATATGCTGCTAATATTGTAAGATATATTTTTGATATGTATGTAAATAAGGGTATGTCTACAATAAAGATAGCAGATAAATTAAATGAAAGAGAAATTTTAGCGCCAGCGGTATATTTGGATATTCCTACATACAGAAATAGAAAAAGCAGTAATCCAAAAGGAGAATATATATGGCTTAGAAATCAAATAAATTGCATTTTAAGAAACGAAGTATATATAGGAAATGTTATTGGTGGTAAATACAGAAAAGTTAGTCATAAAATTGCTAAAGTCAAGAAAACAAAGAAAGAAGAACATGTTGTAGTAGAAAATATGCACGAACCAATAATAGATTTATATACATGGAATAAAGCACAAGAAAAATTAAATGCTAGAAATGTTTCAAGAGAAAGGAAGTATGACCATCCTTTAAAAGGTCTAATCTTTTGCAGGGAGTGTGGTGCTATAGCAACATTAAGATGTAGGACAGAACAAAGAAAATCAGGGAAAATATGGAGAGCAAACTATTTTGTGTGTTCAAATAGAAATAGTTATAGGGCGCTTTGTGAATGTAAACAAATAAAAGCAGATATAATTGAAGATGAAATAAAAAGGGTATTAACTAATGAAACCCAAAAGATAAAATTTTCAGATAAGGAACTTAAACAAATTTATAAAGACGCACAAATAAAGTTAAAGGAAGAAAATAGTAAGTTAAAAAAAGATTTAGGTAATCTTAAACAAAAACTAGATTTACAAAATAGAATTTTAATAGAGTTGTATGAAGACAAAGTAGATAAAACAATTAAAGTTGAAGATTTTGAAAGAATGTATCAGCAAAAAAATGACGAGAAAAAAGAAATAATCAAGAAAATAAAAAATATAGAAGAGGAGATAAAAAAAGTAGAGGAAAAAGTAAATGATGTAGATATAAAAAAAATAAAAGAAAGTACAAGTGAGATTTTAAGTTTAGATAATATAACAAAAGAGATGTATCAAAAACTAATTGAAAGAATAGAAATTGATAAAGAAAAAAATATATACATGAAATTTAAATTTGCTAAAAAATAAAACCTAAAGAAAATTTAGAAATTAAGTTTCTTTAGGTTTAAATATACATATTGCTTATCCATATATAAAGAAATAAAAATGGTCATTATCTTTGCATAGAACTAAATATATGTCTCTTGTTTTGATTTTTTTACCAGATCGAAGAGCATTGTAATAATTTAAAATTTTCATGTTTTTTGTGTCATTAGATATTGTTTGCTCTAGTTGTGTACCGATGTATATATTGGGGATTTAGTATGTATATATAATGAGATTCTAAATCATTTTCGAATTGTTGTATTAAATTAGGGTTAATTTCGAATTTTACAATAGCATAATCATCAGTGTTACTAATAGAACCACTACTATTTATTACATATTTATTAAAATCTATTCCTATTAAATCACTTTCATATGTAACAAAATCTATAGTTTCATTTTTAATGAAAAAAATTATAGAAAATATTGCTATTAGCACTATTATAAATACACTACATATGGTAATTATTACTTTTCTTTTTTTCAAGATAAATACCTCCCTAATTGATATTATTTTAATATAATGTTAAATTACTGTCAACAAATAAGGACTATTTTTTATATAAAACCTTTAATATATAGGAATCATGTACATTAAGTTAGTAGGAAACCACACTGTAAATCATAAAAGTATGCCAGATTCATCAGATGATGAATTGAAAAATGAATTATTAAAACTAAATCAAGCATTATATGAAAAATTTGAATATGAGATGAGATATATGAGGCCTCCTAAAGGTGAATTTAGTGAAAGAACATTAAAGTTAACTAGTGAGTTAGGTTTTAAAACTGTAATGTGGAGTTTTGCATATGTAGATTGGAATGAAGATAGCCAACCAAGTAATGAAGATGCATTAAAAAAAGTAACTTCAAATTTTCATAATGGAGAGATAATGCTTTTACATGCAACATCTAAAACAAATTCAGAAATAATGGGGCAGATTATTGATGAGGCTAGAGCGCAGGGATATATATTTCAAAACATAAATGAATTTCACTAAATATAAACAAATGAAAAACGTCGTTACTATTAACGATTTAATAAATATATGTTTTAGAATGAAGTGCGTAAGGCGAGCAACCGGAGCGTAAGCGTAGGGCGACTGGAGCAATTGACATATATAGTTCAATTATATAATTTATTATATAATTGAACATATGAAAATTGCGACACCAAACGGAATGATAAAATATATATTTATTAAATCGTAAATAATATCAAAAAATAGTCTTGTATTGTAAAAAGAAGAAAGGAATTCATATGAAAGGTAAAAGAAAAATCAATGAATTATTAGAAATTCCTAAAGAAGTATATTCAAATGTTCCAAATATTATATTAACAGGGTTTGAAGAAATGATTATAGAAAACAATAAAGGAATTTTAGAATATGAGGATTATTATGTTAGAGTTAATACATTTATTGGAATTATTAATATTAATGGTATTAATATTAAGCTAGAAAAAATGACAGAGGATAATCTAAAAATTAGTGGAAAAATTGAAAAGATTGATATTGAAAGAATAGAAGATGACTAGGGGGAAAAATGCTTATTAAATTAATGTTAAGAATAATTTTTGGGTATGTCAGAATTCAGGTTGAAGGATACTATATAGAAAGATTTATTAATATATGTACAAATAGGAAAATACTTATTTGGAATTTAAAAAGAAAAAAAGGAGTTCAACTATTTTTAAATATAGGAATAAAAGATTTCAAAAAATTGTCTGATATTTCTAGAAGAACAAATTGTAAAGTGAGAATAATAAATAAAAAAGGTTTACCATTTTTGCTTCATAGATATAAAAAAAGAAAAATTTTTGCTATATTTTTATTAGTTATTTTAATTATGATATTTATAAGTTCAAGATATATTTGGAATATTGATATTATAGTTCAAGATAATCAAATAATAGAAAATATAGAGGAAGATTTGCAAAAGCTTGGACTAAAACAAGGCATCAAAAAAAATAAAATAGATAAGGAAAAAATTATAAATGAAATAAGATTACATAGAAAGGATATATCTTGGATAGGACTTGATATTAAAGGAACAAATGTAAAAGTTAAAATTGTAAAATCAAAAGAGCAACCAGAAATTATTAGCAATAAAGATTATTGTGATATTATAGCAAAAAAAGCGGGTACAATATCTAAAATAACTGCACAAAATGGTACTGCAGTTGTAAGTGTGGGTGATACAGTAGAAGCTGGAGACATTCTAATTAAAGGCATTATGGAAGGAAAATATACTGAGGCAAGAAAAGTACATAGTTTAGGTATAGTAGAGGCTGAAATTATTTATAGTAAAACTAAAGAAGTATATTCCGAACAAGAAATATATAATAAAACAGGGAAAAAAGAAAATAAATATGAAATTAATATTAATAATAAAAATTTAAAACTTTATAAAAATAATTCAAAATTTGATTTGTATTGTTCAGAAATTAATCAGAGTAAAATAAAAATATCTAATAATTTTTATTTACCAATTTCAATCACAAAAATTACAAATTTTGAGCAAACAAAAGAAGTGAAAAAATATTCAATAGAAGAAGCGGTAGAAATTGCAACACAAGAATTAACTAAAGAGTTTGAAAATGAACTTCCCAACAAAGAAAACATTGCAGATAAAAATGTAAAAACAGTTCAAAAAGATAATTCTGTAATAGTAACGCTGATTTATAAGGTTACAGAAGAAATTGGGGAAGAAATAAAACAATATTAAATCTTATTAACCTGCAGTTATAATTCAATAATGAACAAGATATTGTAGAGAAATGTAGGGGCGATTTTAATCGCCCGAATTATTTCAAGGAGTTTTACCAATTAAAGAATATAATATAAATAAAATTTTTTTTGCGGGCGATTAAAATCGCCCCTACAGGTTATTTACAATTTTATATTTTTTGCTGAACAAAAAATAAAAAAATTAGCAAATTCTTATTGCTATTTTTTTTTATTTAGTATAGAATATAAATGATTAAAACTTAATAAAGAACATCAGACAAAACTAGATGAGAAAGGAAGATGCCACAATGGAAGAAACAAGTTTAAGAATCACAGGAGCTAATAAATCTTTTATTAACAAGATTTCAAATACTATTTCAAAAATATTTATTCCTACTAAAATAGGAATAAATGGAATGATTATTTCAGCTAAGAGAAATTCCATGATAAAGGCCTTCGAACATTTTACCTTAGCTACAGAAAAAGATAATTATGAAAAAAAATATGAAGATACATATATAGCATATCTTGAATCACTTGATAAATACGTAATGGATACAATTTACAAAAAAGTAAAAAACAATTCAGCATCTGGTTTCGAAAAAGAAGCACTTTCAAGATATTATGGTGTTATTTCTTTAAAAGAAAATGAATATGTTGAGTATAAATTTAGAAAACAAAAATTCTTAATTGAATTAGATTATGAAAATGTCAAAAACAATGCTAAAGAAAAAGTAATTAATAAGTTTAATACTTTTTATATAGAAAAAATGGATTGGCTATATAAAGGAATCCTTAAAAACTATTCTATAAAATTAGCTGATTCTACTACAAAATTTGATTCTACGAAAGAATGGATATATATTAAAATATTTAATACACTTAAAGAATATATGGAAAAAATTTTAACAATAAAACTAAATTTAGACAGTAAGAGTGAGCAACCTAAATATCAAGATATCAAAAAAGACTATGGAGAATATGAAGCTTTTGAAGTTGGAAAATTAGATCAAAAAGATATTATAGAAAAGAATATGTTGCTTTTAGGGTTAAGCAGAAAATTATTTACTCATAGTCTACCACTTACAGTTGCAGAACAATGTTATATGAAGCTTCTTAAAGATGCAAGATGTTTAGTTCAAGATACTAAATTAGCTGTTAGAAGAGAAAAAGCATATAATATGCTTATAAATCTAATTGAAGATTATAATATCAAACTATTATCAACAAAGGTGTATTGGGAAAGTAATGATGAAAGAGAAAAATTTAAGAAGTTTTGGTCAAAGTTCCAAAGCATTAAAAAATACAAAAATGTAGATTTTATAGAATATGTTAAGTTAAAAGAGATATTATTTATTAAAGAGGATATAAATAATATAAAAAATGAAAAATTCGATTATTCTAAATTGTTAAAATACTATAAGAGAAAATTAGTTGATTACGGTGCTATGAAGGAAATTCAAGGCTATAAGACATATGTTAATTGTAAAAAGATTAATAAATAATGGAGCAAAAATGTATAATATAGAGTTTTTAGATATAGAAGAAAAAAGAGAATATGAAAGTGTTATTCCAAAAGTTTTGGAAAAATGCTTTGAAGTTGAGCACTTACCAAAAGATTATTTTTTGATAAGTGTAACTTTAACTAACCCAGAAAATATTAAACGTATAAATAAGGAATATAGAAATATTGATGAGCCTACTGATGTTCTTTCTTTTCCTATGTTTGAAAAAGATGAACTTGAAAAAATATTAAAAGAAAAAAACTTTCAGTATATAGATATATTAGGGGATATGGTAATTTCAATTCAGCAAGTTGAAATTCAAGCAAAAGAATATGGACATAGTTTTGAAAGAGAATTAAGTTATATGATAGTACATAGTTTTTATCATCTTATGGGATATGACCATATAAAAGAAGAAGATAAAGAGATAATGCGCCCTAAAGAAGAATTTGTATTGAATGAACTGGGAATTACCAGAGAATAAAAGAAAATATAATAATAATGTAGGGGCGATTTCAATCGCCCGCAAACTATATTTCAACTTTTTTATTTAATAATTGTTTTATTTTTTTAAATATGTCACTAATAGATAACACCTTAACCACTGGTGCGGTTTCTAATCCACCATTTTCCAATATATTAGTTTTATGTTCTAATTTATTCATTGTTTCTGTAAGATAATCATTAAAAAATGTATAATTTTCAGTGTGACCAATATATTTATCAAAACGAGTAATATTTCTTCTATAATTTTCAAGTTGTTCTAAATTAGTAATTTGATTAAATTCGAAATCAAAGAATTTTTTTATTATTAAATCTTGTATTTCAAAAAATGTAGTTTTAATTAAATCGCGATACTTTTCAATTTTTAGTTGTGATTTTTCAGTTCTTTTATTATTTAATTTGATTATTTTTTCTTCTAGTTTTAAAATATTGTCAAATGAGCTTATTATATATTTATAAAACTTTTCAGAAGTATACTTTATTAATTCATCTTTGAATTCGTCTGTTGAAAAATATGTACTTTGAAATAGTTTTTCTTCACCAATAAAAAACACTAATTCATTTAATAAAGCACATTCAACAGGATAATATGAAGGGCTTGGAGTATATATATTAATATTATAATACTTTTCAAAATCTGGTTCTATACCTATTATTTTTGAAGATAAATATTGCACGCAGGCTTCATTTAAGCCTGTTCCTGTAACTTTTGATTTTGTATAATTTGCAAGTCCCATTTTTGTTATATTATTATTTTCATCTCTTATTTCTTGTAAAAAATGTAAACATTCATGTATTGCAAATTCTTCTAAATCTTCATTTGCAATATTAGAGTTAAAATAAATAGAAGAATTTTTATAACAATAGCTTGCTTCTTGCATTCCTTCAGGCATTTGAGCTTTATACATATTTAGTGAAAATAATTTAGCAAATATTTCGCTTGGCTTTAAATTAAAACTAGGAAATGTAGCTGCTATTTTTTTAGATATATTATTTGTTATATTTAGTACAATATCTGTAGGTACTTTTTCTGTAACTATTATTCCATCTTTTTGTAGACTTTTTTCTATATTCATGTGAATCGATTTCCTTTCAGAATATATTATACTATAAAAGTGTAACAATAGTGTGACTATTGTATTACAATTAAATTACATTTTTTGGTTTTAATACTATTATATATAAAAAGAGTAAATATATTATTTTGAAATCCCGCGTAAGGCGAACAACCGGAGCGAAGCGCAGGGCGACTGGAGAAATCGACATTGTAGCTGAATTTTTCGTAAGAAAAATTACAGGTACATAAAGATTTCGACACCAAGGGATTGAAAAATAATATATTTACTCTTTATAGTATATAAAAAAATTATTTTATATCATTTTCTCCATAATTTGTATTGCATTTGTAGCAGCACCTTTTCGAATATTATCAGCTACACACCAGAAGTTAAGGGTGTTGGCTTGGCTAAAGTCACGTCTTAATCTTCCAACAAAAACTTCATCTCTGCCATTTGCAACACTTGCAAGTGGATAGACATTATTTGCAGGGTCATCATATAAAATAATACCTTCAGAATTTTTTAAAATGTTTTTAACTTCATTTAAATCAAAATCATTTTCAAATTCTACATTTATAGATTCTCCATGGCAGTTTTCTACTGGAACTCTTACTGTTGTTGCAGTAATTCTTAAATATGGCTTACCTAAAATTTTTCTAGTTTCATCTATCATTTTATGTTCTTCTTTTGTATAACCATCTTCCATAAATACATCAATATGTGGAAGACAATTATTGTGTATTGGATGTG
>CAMZHI010000058.1 GCA_947306755.1 uncultured Clostridia bacterium
TAAAACTTATTTACTTTTTTCTAAAATTTGCTATAATAAACTTATAAACAATAAAACTTAAGAAAAGGAATTATTCTATGGACAATAATGAAAAAACTGATAATACTGTTATAAATCAGATATTAAGCAGTAACGAATCTTCAGATACAGCTGATGCAAATACTGAAAATATATCTAATGATTCTTCTACTGAAAATATAAATACTGAGCCTAAATTAAATACTGTGGAGAAAACAGATGCTAATACAGAAAAAAATATAGAGTCTTCTTCTGAAGATTCTAATTCTGGAGCTAAAACAATTGATTCAGAAGTGTTTCCTACTACAAATTGTTTAGCTTTAACAATTAAAGAAGAACATAAATTAGTCGCAGTTAAAAATGTATTTTTCCATTCATTAAAAGTAAGTTGGAAAGTAATTGCAAGTACTATTGCTTTGCATATTTTAAAAATATTTTTTTAAAAGCTCTTGGTTTCTAATACCCAAGAGCTTTATTAATTTTGAAATACTAAACTTTTAAAATAGTTTTTTATTTTATTATATACTTTTGTAAATTTGTTTTCTTTAACAACAATTAATGCTTTATTTATATAACTCTGTTCTTTTTCTTTAATCTTATCTTGCATATTTTGAAAAAATTCTGAATATAAAACTTGACCTTCATTTGATCCAATATATTGCCTATATTCTACTAATTTAGTGCTAAAATCTTTAAGTTGCTCTGTGTTTTTTATCTTTTTAAATTGATTATTAAAATATGAATTCATTATTTTACTTTGTGTATCAATATAAACATTTTTTATTAAATCAACATTTTTATCTAATATACTTTGATTTGTGTCTTTTAATAATAAATTCTTTGTTTCTAATATTTGTTCAAAGTTTTTTTCTATAGAATTATATACTTCTTCCCCTAATATATCAATTGTTTCATATTTGAATTCATTATTTGAATTTAGAGTACTATCTATTAGTTTATCATCTCCAACTAAAAAAGCAATTTGTTCAATTAGGTTTGTAAGTATCGGATAATAATTTTTACTAATTGTAGGAATTTTCATATTATAAATGTCAACAATCTCAATAGTTCCTTTTAAGACTTTTTGTACTATATACTGAATTGCAGCCTCATTTAATGCAAGTCCCTTAATTTTTGTTTCCATAACATCACATAGTCCAAGCTGAATTAACTTTTCTTTTTTGTTCCTATACTCTTGAATTCTATGTATTACTTCGTGTAATACATATTCATTATTACTATCAAGATTTATATTATCAGATATATATATTTTCATATCTAAATATGAATAATTAACTGGAGATAAATTCTTAGGTATTTTGGCAATATACATTCCAGTATGTTGTAATATATCAACAATTCTTAAATAATCCAAATTGTAATCAATTAGACTATCTGTCATTATCATGGCAACTTTATTAGCAAATTCACATTTTTCTTTTACTCTTATTTCTGATATAGGTTCAATATTCATTTTTTTTAAATATTTATTAATATACATAATTTAAGCATTTATTAGCTATAAAGCTATCTTTCCCTTCCTGCCTATAAGTAAAAAGGCAAATTTCTTATGTATTTCTTTTACAATCTTAAATTATATTATACACTATTTATGTTACGTTTATGTTAAAACAATATTACTTTTTTGTTACAAAACAAAAAAGAGATTTAAGTAAATACCTAAATCTCTTTTTTCTCTTTATAATGTAGAATCAACATTTATAGTTATTGTTACTGCCCCTGTAATTCCTTTGATGTTCTTATTTGTAGCTAGTTGTTTAATATTTATTGTTTTAGCTGTAGCATTATAATAATTTGTAAACTCTGTCCAGGTCATAGTAATTGGTTGCTCAATGCCATCATCATTTGGTATTGTTATTTCTACATTTTTTACATATCTAGAATCTATTGAAATACTATCTGATAAATGTAAGATTCCATCTTCAGTAGTTCCTGTAACATGTAGTTCTGATAAAACTTCTGATACATTTTCAAAATAATCTACTAATGATTGCATATCTTCAGCTGATTTTGCTAATTTATTTCCATTTTCATCTTCACTTGCCATGTTTATTAATCTATTAGTATATGTTGCATTTTCAGCTCCAACTGATAAAGCAACTGTATATAAAGTAATTCCACTATCTTTTAGAGCTGTTGCTTCACTAATTGCTCTTCCTACATGGTCTCCACTTCCTGTTGGATTTCCATTTGCATCAAGAGATCTATTTGCCTCACCATCTGTCATTAGTATTACTTGAGCCCCTTGAGCATCTGATCCTAATACCTCTGAAGCTTTTCTTAATCCATGTTGTATATTAGTTCCTGAAGCAAGAAGAGTACCTGTATTTCTTGCAGTTAAATTATCAACATCATTCTTATCTTCACCTGTAATCATGTTGTATTGTTCCTTTGTGAATACATTTGAATATGATGCTTTTGCTGTTGCAAGACTTGTTGTATTAGTTACTAATGGTTCTTTTGCTTCATTATTATATCCAATTATTGTAACTGTATTTCCTGCAGGATTTCCGTCTTTCATATAAGTATTTAAGAATTTGTTTAAAGCTTGAGTTAATGCATACCATCTAGTCTGTTCATATGTGTCTGCCATAGGATCTTCTGATCCATGATAATTTACATCTTCTGCCATACTTAATGATAAATCTATAACTAATACTACATGTTGAGGTTTTAATAATTTTTTATTCAAATGAATTGATGCTTCAATATCATTTTGTGTATGTGTATTTTCTTGATCTGCTAACCTATTTACTATAGTATCACCTGGTAAAAGTTTTCCAACTTTTACTCTAAATGTTATAACTATTGTTTCCCCATTATCTATTGATGGAATCTCATATCCATCAGCTAATTGATTAACATTTATTTTTGTTGATCCATTTTTGTTTGATGTAACTGTAATACATTTTGTTGTTAAACTCTCTCTCTTGTTTAGCTCTGTACCATTATTCATCATTGTTATTTTGTCGCTATTAATATTGTCTCTTAAGTCTGAATCTTTAACTGTTGTACTTTCTGAAATATTTCCTTTATTTGCAACAGTAATTGTATACTCTATAATGTCTCCTGTATAAATTGTTTTGTCGTTTTTACCAACAACTACACTTTCTTTTTCTTGAGTAATAATTGCTTCTTTATTTTTTTGTAATGTATCATCATCTGATTTTTCTGGAATTTCATTTGTTGTTATAGTTGCATTATTTATAATTTTATCGCCATTTTCAGATTCTTCATCTATTTCGTTATCTGGAACAACATATGTTACTGTAATTATATATGTTGTATCTGCTTCTAAAACATCTTTTCCAAGTAAATTTTCAGATGTTGCTGTTCTTACTAAATCATTTTGATTTGTTCTTGAACCATCATCATTTAATTTTTCTATTTTATTAACTCTTACATTATGATCATCTGTAACTTTTACACCTGTTAAATCAACATTTCCTAGATTTGAAACCTTGATTTCATATGTTATTACATCATCTTTTTTAAGTTTTATTGTTTCCCTGTTTTCATCTGTAATTGTTGTATTTCCAACTTTAACTGAAGTTTTTTCTATACTATTGTTTATAACTTGTGTTACAGGTACTTTTTCATCATCATTATCTGTTACATCTTCATTATCTGCTCTAGCAGTTATTTCTGCAATATTGTCTATTGTTGCAGTATTATTAATATTTTCTACAACATATTCTATTTCAATAATATATTTTTCATTAGGTTCTAATTTATATTCAACTCCATCTGGTAAATATGATAATAAATTATTTCCTGCTGTAATGTTTGCTTCTTTTCCTGTATCTTCGTAAACATCAGTACCTTTTGTTATTTTTAAAACTTTTACATTATGATTTTGATCAACAATGTTAACATTATTTAATACTTGTGTTCCATCATTTTCTGCAATAATTTCGTATTTAATAATATCTCCAACACTATTTACTTTTGTTGTTATATTTCCTTGTTCATCTTTTATTATATCTTCAAAATTATTTCCATCAACAGCTTTTATTTTCTCTGCATTTTTTTCAATATTAACTGATGGATAATCTATTGTATTTGTAATAGTAATTACTCCATTTTCTGTTCCATATACTGGTTCTTTATATCCTGTAATTCTATCTTCTACAATGTTATATTTTATTTCTGTTCCTTGATCTTTATATTTGCTTAAATCATTAAATGTAACTTGCCAATTATTGCTTTCACTTGCAGTTAATTTTTGATTTGATACAACTCCATCAATTACAAGATTAAAGTCAACACTTTCTGGTCTTATCTTAAGAAGATTATCTTTATCTTCCCATATTTTCTTTGCTGAAATACTTGTTGTTTCAGGATTATGTGTATTGGTTAAATTATATCCATCAAAAGATTTTGTATACCCATCAATATTTACTTCTTCTAAGATATACTTGATTTCACTTCCATTTTCATATTTAGGTAAATCTTCAAAAGAATATAGCCATTTTCCTTCTGAATTAGGAGATATTTGTTTAGATGTTATAAGTGTTTTATTATCTCCAACCTCTTTATATAATTTAATTGTTATATATTCAGGTCTTTTTCCATCTCTATTTTCAGCATCTTCCCATGTTTTTTCTCCACTAATTGTCATCATCTCTGGAACATGTGTATTTATAATATCTGTACCTACAATACGTTGTTTATATCCTTCTACAGGATTTTCTTCTATACTATATTTAATTTCATTACCATTTTCATATTTTGGTAAATTTTCAAATTTATATGTCCATTTTCCTTGAGAGTCACTTGAAACTTCTTTACTTGATACCTCAATTTTATTGTCATTTTCACCTTTAAGCAATTTTACTATAATACTTTGTGGTCTTAGACCATCTTGATTATCAGCATCAACCCATGTTTTTTCGCCTTCAATTGTAAGTATTTCAGGTATATGAGTATTTGTAATATTATAACTATCTATGATAGTTTCATATTCTGGAACTTTTTCTTCATCAATAGAATACTCTACTTTTTTACCTTTTTCATAAACAGGTAAATTTTCAAATTTATATGACCAAGTTCCATTTTCATCAGGCTGAACTGTTTTTGTTGTTACTTGAGTTGTTTTGTCTTCAATCTTTTTATTTAATACTACTTTTATGCTTTCAGGTCTTTTTCCATCTTGATTATTATTATCTTCCCAATTTTTTGTTCCTGAAATATTTATTGTTTCTGGAATATGTGTATTTATGATGTTATTTCCATCTATTTGCATTGTATAGCCTTCAACAGCTTCTTCACTAATTGAATATGTTAATATTTTTCCAGATTCATATACTGGTATATTTTCAAATTTATATGTCCAATTGTCTTCTGCAGTAATAATTTGATTTCCAGCTTCTTGTATTTCTCCATTTTCAATTTGTTTATTTAAAATAATTTTAATTCTATCTGGTCTTTTTCCATCTTGATTATCATTATCTTCCCATTTTTTATTTCCTGTTAAACTTGTCGTTTCTGGAATATGAGTATTTGTAATAGTAATTTTATCTTTATAATCTCCTGTTATTGTTGTTTCATATTTGTCAACTGCAATTTCTTTTACTGTATAATTTATGTCTTTTTCATTTTCTTTTTTAAATAATTCTGTCCATGAATATTTCCAATTATTTTCATCATTTAATGTTACCTGTTCTCCTTTTTCTTCTCCGTTTGCAAGTAATTGAACATTAATTGATTCTGGTCTATATCCATCTTGGTTATTATTATCTTCCCATATTTTTTCTACATTTACACTAATGTATTCATTAACTGGATCTTCTTGTGGATTTGAAGGTTTTGGATCTTCGTTTTCCACCTCTCCTGTAGCAACATTTATAACTTTTGTAGCCTCTACATCTTCTGCAGTTACTATATGTGTAAATTCAACATTTTTTGTTTCTCCAGGTGCAATATTAATTGTTACTTCTTTTTCTTCTGTAATTGGGTCTTTAACTTTAACATCTAATGTTATATTTCCTTTATTTGTAACTTCAACATCATATATTATTTTTTCTCCTAAAACATAGAATATATTGTTTTCAGGTTTACTTTTTGTTGATTTTTTTAATTCAAAATCTTTACTAATATCTGATGTTGGAACTTCTTTAGAATCTTCTTCTTTAACTTTATCATTTTCAATTGTTACAATATTTTGTACTATTCCTTTTAAAACATCTTCTTCTTTAACTGTATAAGAATATTCAAAATATGTTTTTTCTCCAACTTCTAAATCGAAAGAAAACTCTGAAGTATTTTCAATTTCTTTAATTACATTATTGTTTTCATCTACTTGAGACATTTTTGTAATGTCTTCTCTGTCATTTATTTTGTCTGAAATTTTAAGATCAGTAAGTTTTACATTACCTACGTTTGATACTGTAATTTTGTAAGAAACTGTTTCTCCTAAATCATATTTTCCATCTTCATTAGCATCTGTACTAATTACTTCTTTAATTACACTAAGCTTATATTTGTTAATATCTAAGTGGCTAGCAATTCTTGCTACAACTGGTACTGGAACTGCTTCAGGCATCCATCCTACCCAGTCATCTTTTGATACTAAACGTTCTTCTCCTTCTTCGTATTCTGTAACTACATTTGCATCTGTTGTTTGAGATGCAATAGTTCCATCTGGATTTCTTACTGTTGTTGTACTTGTTCCATCAGTATTCATTCTTATTGTAGTTGTTGTGCCATCTGCATTTGTTGTTGTTCTTGTTCTGGTTCCATCATCATCTGTTGTCGTTCTTGTAGTTGTTGTGCTAGTAGTTGGTGCAGGTGTTTCTGCATTTCCTACAGTTTCATTTGGATTCCCTGTAGTTTGACCATTATTTTGATCATTTGAAGTTGATTCCGGATTGTTTGAACTAGTATCAGCATTAGTATTATTATTTTGTTCAGTTACTTGTTCAGTGTTTTCTGTAGCTTGTGCAGATTCATTACCTTTAATGTAGAAATATGTACCAACAGATGCTGCTGTGAATAAAGCTACTGCTGCTGCTACTCCAATTACAATCCTTTTGGCCTTGTAACTCATTAAATACTCCTCCTTAAAAAATTATTTTACTTCTATTGCTTTATTTATTAGTCTATTTGCTCGACCATTTGTGCATGTAATAAGTGTAACTTCTCTTACACTTTTATCTGTAGTACGTAAAATTGATACATCATCAGGATCTGTTATAAAAGTATCATATATTTTATACTCTATTGTTGTTCCTGTTAAATCTGTAAGAAAAATGCTATCTCCATTTTTTAAATTTTTATTTTTTCCAAACATTGTTAATGTTATTTTGTTATTATGCCCTGCTAAAGATACATTTCCATATGAATTAATATCTCCACCCCAATATTTGCTTATTGATACTTTCATTGCTTCATCAGTAGTTTGTTCAAGTATAGGATATTCTAAATCAATTGCTGGTATTTTTATTAGACCTATTACTTTAAACCCCTCAAATTCAATTAAACTAATCCCATTTTGATCAATTTTTTCTTCAGTTCTACTAAAAACTTCAACTATTTCCTCATTTTTTTCTTCATATTTTTCTTGAGTTCCATATTTTTTTACTATTAAAATAACAGTAATAATTAGACTTATTAATAATACACAAAGAAAAGCTTTATAAAATAATAATTTATTTTTATTCTTCATTTTTATTTAATTTTCTAATCCTTAAAATTACTGCTATAGCTGTAATTACTATAACTGCAAGAACTACTAATAGTACAATACTATCAAATGTACGAGGAAGTGCTGTCGCTTTTTTAATCTCTTTAACTTCTTTAACAACTTCTTGTTTATGTCCTTCTGTACAAATTAAAAATTGAATATCTTCTCTTACTACTTCTTTTCCAGAAAGTTGTTGTAATAGAACTAAATATTTATCACCTTCTTTTGAATCTTCAGGTTGATAAATAACATAATCATTAACTTTACTATATACTGCTTCTTCTCTAAGAGATAAATATAAATCTCTAATTTCTGCAGTTTTTAGAATTTTGTTATAAGTTGATAATGTTGAATACGTAGATTGTAGACTATCTACTAAATTACTTAATTTTGTTGCTGTTTCTGATTCTGTACCATCAATTTTAATAAGATTATATTGATATTCATAATCTTTATAGTTATACTCTGCGCTTTCTATAATGTTAACTTGCCCAACTGTTTGAGTGGTAACTACTCCATTTTCATTATCTGAAGTAGTAGTTGTTTGAGTGGTATCCACATCAATAATTGTTGTGATTGCTTCAACACTCGCCATATCTGTTTTAGAAATAGCTTTATTTAAATCTAACTCTGTAACAGACAATTCTTCACCAACTTTTACAATCATAAAAACTGGTTCATTTAAATTTAAAGATGTGCCTTCTTCTAGACATGCTATATTAACTCCATTATTGTCTTCCCAATTAGGAATTAACTGAGATTCAAATGAAGTTTCATCTTCTGGATTCTGATTTGTAAAAGCAAATTTAAAATCTTTGTTTTCTAAGCCATCAATATAAATGCTATAATCATTTTCTACTTTTACAATTGCTACGGATTGTGTAGCTGCAAAAATCCTTGTTGGTAAAAGCATAATTAATAATACTAACAAAAATACCAACATGACTTTTTTGGATTTAAATGTTTCCATCCTTTTTATCTTTCCTTTCTAGAGGCTCAATTTAGTTTTCAGAGTAAACTCTAAAAGCTTCTCCTCTTAAAATATTTCTGGCCACATTATATTATAAAAACCCTATTTTGTAAATACTTTTTTGTTAATTATGTAAAGTTTTTCGAC
>CAMZHI010000059.1 GCA_947306755.1 uncultured Clostridia bacterium
ATAAATCAAATAATTCATTAAATATAATAGAAACAATTTCCACAAATAAAGATGAGGCAACTCTAATAACAAATAAAATTGCAATAAAAGAAATGATCAATGATTTAGAATCACGAGACAAACAAATCATTTTGCTAAGATATTATAAAGACAAAACTCAAAGTGAAGTTGCAAGGATTCTTGGAATATCTCAAGTGCAAGTATCAAGAATTGAAAAGAAAATTTTAAATAAGATGAAAAGGGAGCTGGCCTGTTAAATTGGTAAATTGGGACCGGGTACTTTTTGCACATACAATAAAAAATAACTAATCCGCGTCAGCATATCGTTTTATAAAATCCGTATGGTGGGTATCCCTAAAGGGGGTACCATAGGATTTTATAAATGATATGCGGTTAAACAGGATTAGTTATTTTCGTTAAAAAATACCCGGTCCCAATTTGCCAGGCATAGTTTTTGTTTTGTTGCATATTAATTACAAAAGGAGCAAATCGTGAAGAAGATTTTATTTTATATTATTGCTTTATTTTGTATAGTATTTTTGATTCCATCAATTTGTACAAGACAAAAAAGACAATTGCAAAAAAATGAAAATGTGGAAAATATTTCGGAAGAGAAAACAGTAGAATCAAATAATGAAGCAAATTATCCAAATTATGATTATACAAGTTTTGCAACAATTAAATTGTATCATACAAAAACTGGAGATATTGAAGAACTTCCAATTGATGAATATTTATATGGTGTAGTAAGTAGTGAAATGCCAGTAAAATATGAGATAGAAGCATTAAAGGCTCAAGCTGTTGTAGCAAGAACTTACACAATATATCAAATTACTCATAGCAAGGGGAAACATAATAATGCAGATATATGTGACAATTATGCTTGCTGCCAAGCATGGATTTCCAAGGAAGATAGGTTTGCAAAATGGGATGAAAAAGATTCGGAAAACAATTGGAAAAAAATAGTAAATGCAGTAAATAGTACACAAGGAAAAGTAATTACATATAATGGAGATGTAATAGATGCTTTTTTTCACTCTAATAGTGGTGGAATAACTGAAACAGCGAGTAATGTATGGGGAGGACAAAATTTTCCGTATTTAAAAAGTGTAGAGACTTCAGGAGAAGATGAATATTCAGAATACAATTCAGAAGTTGAATTAAGTAAAGATGAATTAACAAATAAATTAAAGGAAAAACATTCAGAAATAGAAATAAATTATGAAGAAAATGATGTAATAAAAATCATAGAATTTACAGAGAGCGGAAGGGTTAAAAAAATAAAATTCGGAAATGTTGAAATTGCAGGAACAGAAGCTAGAACAATATTAGGATTAAAATCAACAAATTTTAATTTTGAAATTAGAGATAATTCTGTAATATTTTTTGTAAAAGGTTATGGTCATGGAGTAGGAATGAGCCAAACAGGAGCAGATAGTTTGGCAAAACAGGGGGCAGGTTATGAAGAAATAATAAAACATTTTTATAGTAATGTTGAGATTATAGACATATAAAAAGTTGAGAAATTTATATTTCCTCAACTTTTGTTATATTATCTAAACTAGCAATTGATGAAATTATACTACTTAACTTAACATTGTGATCATATTTAATATGAAAGTTAATGGTTCTTATTTCATCTGACTGTGTTATAGTATCCTCAGAATTAGATTCAACATCTGATTCTGAAGAATTATCATTTGAAAGTTCTAATTTTTTTATAAGAATATTTTTTGAATTGAAAAATAATTCTAAATCTTTAATAGCTTTTTCCTTAGATCCTTTATAAGAAATACTAATTTCGCAATTAACAAAATGATCAAGTCTATCAGTTAAAAGATATGAATAGGATAGTACAAGGTAAGATATAACTGTTGCAGTAATACCAATAAAGTAGAAACCCGCGCCAATACAAAGTCCAATACATGTAACTGCAAGTAAACTAGCAGCAGTAGTTAATCCTTTAACATTAAATCCGTCTCTAAGGATTGTTCCAGCACCAATAAAACCAATTCCTGATAAAAGCTGTGCAGGAATTCTTGTTGGATCACCAGCTCCAAAAGTCTTAAAAAAGTATTCGCCACATAAAACAACTAATACTGAACTTATTCCAACTAAAGCATGTGTCCTAAAACCTGCTGGTTTGTTCCAAGAATCACGTTCTAAACCAATTATTCCAGATAAGATAATAATAAGAACAATTTTGAGTATTGTTTGAAAATAATAGTTGTCAAAAATTTGAATTAATGATTCCAAAATTCTATCCTCCTTTAATAATAATATATTTATTATAACATATATTATAGATAAAGTAAAATAATGATAAATTTCTTGCAATTTTAATGGTTTTGTAATATAATGTAAAAGTCAAAATGGCATAATTTTATTGTTTGAAAATAAATATGCCATAGAAAGGATAGAAGATATGCCATATCAAAAAAAGAATAAAAAAAATCATTATAAAACTAATAAAAAACAAGCTTATAAAAAAGAAAAGACTAATAAAAAGAAGTTAATTCAAAAAAATAATAATAACAGCAATAAATCTGAAAAAAAGAAATTTTCTCAAAAGCACCCTAAGATTGTTTTATTTATTAAAATTTGCTTATTATTATTTGTTGCATTAATTGTTACTATTGCAGGGATAATTTGTGGAATGATATATGGTGGATGGGGAGACGATTTTGCAATAACAAAAGAAGAACTTGTAATTGGATCTTCAAATTCAATTATTCTTGATAAAGATGGAAATAAACTTGCTGAACTTTCTGGTGATAATAATAGAAAAATAATTAAGCTAGAACAAGTACCAAACAATTTGAAAAATGCGTATATTTCAATAGAAGATGAAAGATTTTATAAGCATAATGGAATAGATTTTAAAAGAACAGGAGGAGCAATTTTTAAATATGCTATAAAAGGTGGTAACGCAAATTTTGGTGGTAGTACTATAACACAACAATTAGTAAAAAACATTACACAAGACAAAGATAGATCTGGTTTAGCAGGTATTATGAGAAAAGTTAAAGAATGGGCAAAAGCATACCAAATAGAAAGAATGATTTCAAAAGACCAAATTCTTGAGCTATACTTTAATATAATCTTTGTTGGTGGAAATAAAAGTAGTTTAGGTGTTGAAGTTGCAGCTGAATATTACTTTAATAAAACTGTGTCTGATTTGAATTTAGCCGAATGTGCATTTTTAGCTGGAATAAACCATTCACCAAATAAATATAATCCATATGATACAAAAAATGATAATTCTGAACTTATAAAAAAGAGAACAAAAACAGTTTTATACAAAATGAAAGAACTTGGTCATATTAATCAAACTGAATATGATGAAGCTGTTGCACAAGTTGAAGAAGGATTAAAATTTGAACAATCTAATTCACTTGGTACAATGTATTCATACCATACAGATGCAACAATTGCTCAAGTAATAGAGGATATTGCAAAAGAAAAAGAGATTTCAAAAAGTTTAGCTACAACTTATGTATATAGTAGTGGACTTACAATTTATTCTACACAAGATACTGAATTACAAAACAAAATGAATAGTGTAATGGTTGATGATAGTGGTAAATATATTAGAAATTCTAAACTTAATGAGGGAGCTATATCTCAAGCGGCAATGGTAATAATAGACAATGAAACTGGATATGTTGCTGGAGTAGTTGGTGGACTTGGAGAAAAAACAGAATCAAGAGGATTAAATAGAGCAACACAAAGTCCAAGACAAACAGGTTCTTCAATAAAACCTTTAACATCATTAGTTCCAGGTATAAATGAGGGAATTATCACAGCAGCTACAATTTATGATGATACTAGAGCTGAATTTTTAAATGGAACATATAAACCTAAAGATTATAATACACCAAAAGGACTAATTAGTATTAGAAGTGCTATTAGAACATCACAAAATATTCCATTTGTAAAAGTAGTAACAGAACTTACACCAGCAAAATCTATAGAATACTTAGAAAAAATGGGAGTATCAACAATTGATCACGAAAGAGATAGTTTAGCAGCTTTGGCAATAGGAGGTTTCACCAATGGTATTAGTCCATTAGAAATGGCAGGATGTTATGCAACAATCGAAAATGATGGAGAATACAGAAGACCTATGTTCTATAGCAAAGTAACAGATCCAAATGGAAATACTATTTTGGAAGGAAAACAAACAAAGGAGCAAGTTATATCTCCTCAAGCAGCTTATGTAATTAAGAACATACTTCAATCTGTAGTACAATCAGGAGGAACAGCAACTTATTGTGCAATTAATGGAATGGATGTTGCTGCTAAAACTGGTACAACAAACTCTGATTATGATAGATGGTTATGTGGATTTACAAACTATTATACAGCAGCATGCTGGTACGGATTTGACCAAAACGAGGAAGTAGTTGCTTCATCAAACCCAGCAGGTAAAATTTGGGAAGCAGTTATGAAAAAGGTTCATTCAGGACTTGATTCATCAAGATTTGCTAAGCCAGAAGGTGTAGTTTCTGCTACAATTTGTAAAGCATCTGGAAAAAGAGCAACATCAAAATGTTCAGATACATATTCTGAATATTTTGTTGAAGGAACTGTTCCAGGTGAATGTGATGGTCATGCTAATTCTGCTGAAATATGTGAAGATACTGGGTTACTTGCAAACGAAAATTGTCCTAATAAAGTTACAAAATACTATTCATATTTAGTAGAAAAAGAAAGATTAGGGCTATGGTATAATTTGAGCTCATCTGTATCAAATCCACCAAATACTTATTGTACAGAACATACTAAACCTGCAGATGCTCCAGCAAAAAAAGAAGAACCAACAATAACTTTAAATGGAGAAGCAAATATTACTCTAAATATTGGAGATACATATACAGAACAAAAGGCAACAGCAAAAGATGATACAGATGGAGATATAACAAGTAAAATAAATATTTCTGGATCTGTTAATACATCTAAGGCAGGTAAATACACTATAACATATAAAGTTAAAAATTCTAAAGGAAAAGAAGCAAAGGTAGTAAGAACAATAACTGTAAAAGCTAAAGAAACACCAAAACCAGAAAGCAAGCCAGAAGAAAAGGAAAATACAACATCAAAAGATAATAATACTAAGTCAGAAAAATCTACTGAAAAAGAAAAAGAGAAAGAAGAAACAAAACCAACATCTACTGAACCAACTGAAAAAGAGAAAGTAGAACAGTAAAATCTATAACACACATAAAAGTTGAGAATAAGATTAAAAAAATAATATAAAAGAATTGTCAAAAACGAGTATTGCAAGGCAAAATTTTCTTTAAAAACCGGAATGTACGAGTGGTACGTTGCTGAGGCTGTTCGAACTTTAGTGAGTTACAGCGTCAGTATGCCTGTGGTAGAGGATTTTTAAAGAAAATTTTAACACAGCAAGACGAAGTTTTTCACAATTCTGTTAGGAGAGTATTATGGATATATATTTCTACAACACACTAACAAAGAAAAAAGAAAAATTTTTACCACTAAAAGGCAATGAGGTAAGAATGTATTCATGTGGTCCTACTGTATATTATGATGCACACATTGGAAACTTAAGAGCATATTTATTTATGGATTCATTAAGAAGAGTTTTAAAATACAATGGATATACATTAAAACATGTTATGAATATAACAGATGTAGGACATTTAACATCAGATGCAGATGAAGGCGAAGACAAAATGATGGTTGCGGCTAAAAGAGAAAATAAAGATCCGTATGAAATTGCAGATTATTATATGAATAAATTTTTACAAGATATGGATAAACTAAATATTGAAAGACCAGAAATTATTGCAAGAGCAACTGAACATATAGATATTATGGAAGAATATGTTAAAAAAATAATAGAAAATGGATATACATATCAAACAGAAGATACTATCTATTTTGACACATCAAAACTTCCAAATTACGGAATCCTTTCAGGAAAAAAAGTTGATGAACAAAAAGCAGGAGCAAGAGTAGATTTTGATACAAATAAAAAGAATGTATCAGATTTTGCACTATGGATTAAGGCTCCAAAAGAACATATTATGCAATGGGATTCGTTTTTTGGAAAGTGCTATCCAGGTTGGCACTTAGAATGTTCTGCAATGGGGTATAAATATTTAGGTGAAGAATTTGATATTCATACTGGTGGAATTGACCATATTCCAATTCATCATGAAAATGAAATTGCTCAAGCTCAAGGATTTTGTGGAAAAATACCAGCAAAATTTTGGATGCATGTGAATTTCTTAAAAATAAATGGTGGTAAACTATCAAAAAGTTTAAACAATTTTTACACATTATCAGATTTAAAAGAAAAAGGATACTTACCTGAAGTATATAGAATGTTTAATTTTGGATCAAGCTACAGAATACCAATTAATTTCACATGGGATGGAATGGATGCAAGTTTAAAAGCATTAATTAAATTAAAAGAGGGATATCAAAATCATTTAAATGGAAATGATGAAATAGAAGATGATGTGATTAAAAACTATGAAGTAAAATTCCATCAGGCTATAAATGATGATTTAAATATGCCTATGGCAATGAGTGTAGTTTGGGATGTTATCAAAAATCCAAAAAAATCAAAGAAATTTGCAGAATTATTATTAAAGTTTGATACAGTTCTTGGATTAAATATTGACAAACCAATTGAAAGTCAAGAAAAGATGATACCAGATGAAATTATAGAGTTAGCAGAAAAAAGAAAAATGGCAAGAGAAAATAAGGATTGGGCAGAGTCTGATAGAATTAGAGATGAAATTGCTAAAAAAGGCTATACAATTAAAGATACAAAAAACGGATACGAATTAACCTAGTTTGAAAAATAATTACAATTTTGACTGTGTTAAAAACTTACTTAAAAATGCTCACGTACCTTATGTACGCTCCGCTTTTTGCGTAAGTTTTTGCCTTGTCAAAATTTAATTCTTTTCCAAACTTTTAAATGTTTTTATACAAATGTGGATGATTCTTTTTTGAAATTTAAATAAAAAATAACTAATCCGCGTCAGCATATCGTTTTTTAAAATCCGTATGGTGGGTATCCCTAAAGGGGGTACCATAGGATTTAAAAAATGATATGCGGTTAAACAGGATTAGTTATTTACATGAAAAATTTCAAAAAAGGATCATCACCCAATGAAAAAGGAGGGAAAATATGGAAAAAAAGAGAATTGTTACAGGAGATAGACCTACTGGTAAACTGCATATTGGGCATTATTTTGGATCTCTTATAAATAGAGTAAAACTTCAAGATGAATATGAGCAATATATTTTAGTGGCAGATGTACAAGCTCTTACAGATAATTTTGATAACCCTGAAAAGGTTAGAAATAATGTTAGAGAGCTTGTTATGGATTATTTGTCATGCGGAATTGATCCAGAAAAAACAACTATCTATATACAATCTATGATACCAGAAACAACTGAACTAACAATATATTATTCTAACCTTGTTACTGTGGCAAGGCTAGAAAGAAATCCTACAGTAAAAACAGAACTTGCACAAAAAAAGCATGTTTTTGGTGAAAATATAACTTATGGTTTTTTAGGATACCCTGTTAATCAAGCAGCAGATATAACAATTTTAGGTGGGGAAGTAGTTCCTGCAGGTGAAGACCAAGAACCATTAATTGAACAATGTAGAGAAATCGTTAGAAAATTTAATTCTATTTATGGAGATGTTTTAAAAGAACCAGAAATATATTTATCTGAAAATAAAAGAATAAAAGGATTAGACGGAAATGACAAAATGGGTAAATCTCTTGGAAATGCAATATATTTATCTGATACACCAGAAGAAATTACAAGAAAAGTAATGAGTGCAGTAACTGACCCTAACAGAATAAAAAAAGATGATTTAGGTAATCCTGATGTATGTATGGTTGCATATTATCATAAATTATTTACTGGAAAAGAAGATTTACAAAAAGTTTGTGAAGAATGCAGAGCGGGAAAACGTGGATGTGTAGCTTGCAAAAAAGAGCTTGCTCAAAATATAATTGAGTATTTAAGACCTATGAGAGAAAAAAGAGAATATTTAGAAGCTCATCCTGAAATAATAGATAAAGTTTTATTAGAAGGAACTACTAAAGCAAAAAAAGAAGCAGAAAAGATTATGAAAAAAATAAGACAAGCTATGAAGCTTGACTATTTTAAAATATAAAATCAACTATTGGCATAAAAGTGTCAAGATATTCAGTTAAGTGGCTATCGTTCAAGGCCATAGTTAGTTATAGTTCTAGTTCAGCATATTTACTATTATGTGTAGGTTGAGAAGCAATAGTTGTTTTTGGCAGAGAGGTAGTTTCTTTATATTCAGCATATCTACTTGATTCTCTAGGTTGAACATCAACATTTGGTTTTTTTAAAGATGGATCGCTGTATTCAGCATATTGACCATGTGGAGTAGGTTCTGAATGAGTTTTTTTTAATCTTTGAATTAAACCTTTGATATAACTAGGAATATGTGAAATTGCTCTTTTAAAGCTAATATGAATTCCTCTTCGAGCATCTTGAGTCACTTGAAAACTATCTATATTTTGTCTTTTCATAATATAAAATCCTTTCTTAATACAATTAACATAATTATTATACCATTAAATGCAAAATAATGCAAATTTTTTATAAAGGAATATAAAGAAATGTTAAATTTTAAAAATCAAATTGCTAAATATATAGCAAATACAATAAATATGCCAATAGATGAAATAGAAAGTTTTATTGAAACTCCAAAGGATAAGAATAATGGAGATTATGCTTTTCCTT
>CAMZHI010000060.1 GCA_947306755.1 uncultured Clostridia bacterium
ATATATATTCAGTTGCAAACATATTCTTTGTTATTTTATCTTCATAAATTCCTCGGCCAGTTTCTTCAACTGCCATTTTAGCAAGTTCCATATGATGCTCTAAACCTGCCATTGACATTGCTTTTGTAATATTATCTACTGTTTTTTGGTCTAATTTTAAATACTCTTTAGATGCTATTTTAGCCTTTTCAACTAATTCATCTATCATTTGTTTTACTTTTACTTCATCTTGGTTTTCTGGCATTTGTGTTTCTCCTTTATATTTTTTTCTTTTATTCTGTGCAAATTAATTATATATTATTAATTTTTTTTGTCAATACATATCTTAGGTTTAAAAATAACTGATAATATTTAACTATAAAAAAAGAAAATTAATATAAAATAGTGAATATATAAATATTTTGAGAATAAATCGAATGCGATTGGAGCATTATTAGAAATTCTTATTTAATAAAATGAGGGATGTTCACGGTACTCAAGCGTAGCGCAGAGGGTCTCAAGTGAAATGGCTCATTTTATTAAATTAGAATTTCTTTAATGTGTATTGAGCCGAGATTTTTCGAAAAATATTTATATATTCCTATTTCATCTTTTACTACAGCAATATTATTAAACAATTATCAATTATTTAATTAAAAATGTAATCAAGCAATCAATTCCTATAATTAACATCAATATTATAGCAATAGTATTAGGCTTTTTATTTCCTAATTTCTCAACTAGTTTTTCAAACAATGGCTGTAAAACATATAAAAATACTACTCCACCTAATCCAAATCTAATAGAAGGTGAAAGGGCAATTCTTGCTTGAAAATTGTATTTATAACTACTATATGTTTGCCATGGCCAACTTCCCATAGTAAATTCACATATATATGATGTTAATAACTCAATTGTTGTAGCAATTACCATACATAGTAAAAATACAATTGGTATCATCAAATATTTTTCAAATCCTTTTTTATTTTTAATTAATGGATATACTGTAAAAATAAATGCCAAAGCTCCAAATCCATATACTGGGCAATATGGTCCAAATAGTACTCCTCTATTCGTAAATCCCCATTTATATACAATAACTTCTAAAAAAACTTCATAACACCATCCAATTATTGCATACAGCATAAAATAAATAAAATATTTACTTAATTTTTCTTTCATATAAATAATTCCCCTCTTAATTTATATTTGCATTATCTCATATACGACAATATACTACAATAGAAAAATAAAAATTTGGCAAAAAAGTCACAATGTATTATGTAAAGAGCTTGACATAATAATAATAATAATAATAATGTATAATTAGAATTGTATCTAGGGCAATTTGCCCATAATTTTTTGGAGGTTGGTCGCACCTAGCAAAGTAGCAAAGCGACCCTGCCCAAGGAGGGGGCAACTATGTGTTATTACGGCCCTGATTATGATCCTGATTATGATTCTGATTATGATCCTGACTGGAATCCCTCGGGAATCAACACCCCGAGTGAATTCGGTTGGGGAGACGAATGGGAGAGTGGCGAACCATAAAAAAAGGTGAGCCACGAAGGGGGGATGTGTTTTTTCACATCCCCTCTGTAATTTTATAATCTCTTATACTAGTGACAAGTAGATTTTTTATATTCTTTACACTTTTGTTCTAGTAGTTTAAAATCAACAACATTCTTTATATATGAAACATCATATCCATTATTTTTTTGATTATAAATAATACTTGCATATTTCTTTATCATATCTTCATTCTTTTCAATAAATTCAAGTTCTTTTTCGACTAATATTTTATAGTTCTTGTTTTTCTCATATTTTGGTTCATACAATATTAGTTCACTATCTGGAACAGGTATCATATTACTTATTCTTAATGTTCCCTTTAAAACTGGTATATTATCAATCTCTTCATTTGATATTATTCTTACAATTGGAACAATAGATTTTCTAATTTTATTATCTTTATAATCACTCCTTTTAGGAGATGACATTGGTATATAGTAATTCATTTCATTTATTGTTAAAACAATACCTAAATATTTTCTCATTACTTTTCTTTTATCTTCTTTATTGTCATAAACTCTACTATCAAATTGTCTTAAATAATCTATATATTCATCTGTTACTGCATATAGTTTCATTCTTTCCTCCTAAAAAATATAAAAGGTAAAGACCTAAATCTCTACCTTTTGATTTTACAGCTCCCACTTATTGGTAGGGTTCACCTGATTTTCATGCTGTAAATAGATATTAAATATCTATTTCTATTATATTCATTATACCCTATTTTTATGCTATTTGTCAATCGTTTTTTATATTTTTACTGTTTCAAAGGCTAGATGTTATATATCAAAGATTTTAAATATCTAACCTCTAACTTCTAATTTAATATACATATCTTTGTGGATTATATGCTACTCCATTAACTCTTATTTCAAAGTGTAAATGTGGACCTGTGGAATTTCCTGTAGACCCTACTGCAGCAACAGTTTGTCCTTGAGAAATTTTTTGTCCGCTTGAAACATAAAGTTTACTGCAATGTCCATAATATGTTTGAATTCCATTTGAGTGAGTTATTACAAGTAAATTACCATATGAACCTTTCCACCCAGCAAATGTAACTGTTCCTGAAGCTGCTGCTTTTATTGGAGTACCTGTTGACGTTGCAATATCAAGCCCAGTATGAGAACCTGATCTCACTCTACTATTTGCACCAAATCTTGATGAAATTCTACCATTAACTGGTTTTATAAGAGATACTCCAAGTGATATGTTTGCTTGAGACATATTTCTTGATGTAGAGAATGATCCTGAACTTGATGATGCTTTTGCTACTTTAACATTTTTTACAACTACTGGTTTTTCTTTGTATAAACTAGCTATTGCATCTTCTTTACTTACAAAATCTTTTAAATCTGTTTCATATTTTTCTTTAATTGTTAAATTATCTATATTGTCACTATTTTTTTCTTTTAGTCCTTCTATAATACCTTCTGCTGTCGCAAAATCTGGAACATATGCCTTTTCTTCTGAATCTTCTAATACTGCAAAATATTTGTAATATGATGTTCCCTCTCCTGTTACTTTTGCAAATATTTCATCATCATTTGTTTCAATATTTCTTTTTAATAAGCACATTTTATATTGTGGCATACTATCTACTTGAACAAATGCTAAATTGGAATTATCTCCATTTCCTTTTTCAATATATTCATCTATTCTTGTTTGCATTTTACTTTTACTTGAGCAATATCCTATTAATTCTCCATCTAATGTAACACTATAAATTGGTCTAAAAACGAATGTCATAACTCCTGCTATTATAAATGTTGCCACACTTGCTAAAACAAAAAATTTTGCTGAACTTCTTATCTTAATTAGTACATTTTTCATTCAAATTTCTCCTAATTATTATTCTTAAAATTTCTCCTAAAAAGAGAGAATCCGTAAGATTTTTTCTTTTTGTATTTGTTCTTGTTTTTAATACCTGTATGCAGTTATAATATAATATTATTAAATTTTTTTCAATTTTCACTATCTACTATAATATCTGTTTTTCTTTTTTAATATTTTATTATCTCGTTTTTTCTCATTTTTTCACTTAATCATTTTTAAATTTTAAAGAAATTCTATTATTTATATTTTACAGTCTATTTTAAATAAATAATATGAAATCGAATATATTTAATATTAAATATATTCGATTTCATTTAAGCATTTTTAGTTGTAAAATATAATTTATAGAATTTCCAAATTAGCAAATTTAGCCATTAAGCGTTTATGTCCTACTTTATCAAATTTGATGTCTACTTTTAAATCTTCTCCCTCTGGTTCTGTTTTAGTTATAGTTCCTTCTCCAAATTTCTTATGGAAAATCCTTACACCTTCTCCATATTGAGATAAGTCTATTTCCTTTTTTCCTTTATTAGATAAAGTACTTAAGAAACTTTCAGCAGATCTTCCAAAAGATGCTTGTTTTCCAAAAATATTACTTGCTACAGCAACACCTTTATCTATTGTATCTTTTATATTATATGATTTAATTGGCGACGAACTACTAGATTTTCCATAACTCCATGAATATTTACTATCTTCTAATAAATTCTTTTTAATTTTTGATGTTCCAAATGCATCATCATATCCTTCTAATAATTCACTTGGAATCTCTTCTAAAAACCTTGATGGAGAATTACAACTTGTTGACCCAAACATTGTACGCATTTTGGTACATGTTAAAAATAGGTTTTCTTTTGCTCTTGTTACTCCCACATAACATAAACGTCTTTCTTCTTCTATTTCTTTTGGCTCTCCAATAGATCTAAATCCAGGGAATATTCCTTCTTCCATTCCAACTAAAAATACCACTGGAAATTCCAATCCTTTTGCACTATGAAGTGTCATTAAAGTAACAGTATCTTCACTATCTTCCATATTATCTATATCAGAAGAAAGTGTCATTCCTTCTAAAAAGTTTGTTAAATTTGCTTCTGCTTCTTCTTTTTCAAACTCTATTGCAACAGTTAAAAATTCTTCTAAGTTCTCAATTCTATTTTCAGCTTCTATTGTTTTTTCGTTTTCTAAAGCTGATAAATATCCTGATTTTTTAAGAACATATTTTACAAATTCAGATATTTGCATATTGTCTTTTTTAGACCTTGCTTCTTCTATAAAGTTAACAAATTCTCTTGAATTTAAAAATACTCTATTTAATCCATATTTATCTGCATCTTTAATTATTTCATACATTGATGTTCCATTTTGAATTGCTAAATCTGTAACTTTATCCATACTTGTAGTACCAATTCCACGTTTTGGTTCATTTATAATTCTTGTTAAACTTAAATTGTCTGAAATGTTTTGTATTAAACGTAAATATGATACAATATCTTTAATTTCTTTTCTTTCATAGAACTTTAATCCACCAACAATTTTATATGGAATAGCTTCTCTTCTTAAGATATCTTCTATTGCTCTTGATTGAGTATTCATTCTATATAGTATTGCAAAATCGGAATAATTATATTTTTCTTCTCTTTTTAAATGTTCAATTTGTTCTGCAATAAATGAGGCCTCATCATATTCATTATCAGCAGAATATACTGTAGGTAAATTTCCTTCTGAATTTTGAGTCCATAGTTTTTTTTCATATTTTGTTTCATTATTTTTTATAATTGCATTTGCAGCCTTTAGAATATTTCCTGTACAACGATAATTCTGTTCTAGTTTTATTACTGTTGTTCCTTTAAAGTCTTTTTCAAAATTTAGAATATTTGCAATATCAGCGCCTCTAAATCGATAAATACTTTGGTCATTATCTCCAACAACTGTTATGTTTTGATTAACTTCTGCAAGTAATTTAACAAGTGTAAATTGAGATTTATTTGTATCTTGATATTCATCTACTAAAACATATTTAAATTTAGATGAATAATAGTTTAAAATATCAGGATTTTCATTAAATATCTTGATTGTAAAATTAATTATATCATCAAAATCTATGGCATTATTTTCTTTTAATCTTTTTTGATATAAACTATATACTTGTCCTATTTTTTCTTTTCTAAAATCTCCATGTGCTTGAGCTAAATATTGATCAGGCTCTAGCATTTCATTCTTGGCATTACTTATTTCTGCTTGAACCGCTTTTTCAGAAAATTGCTTATCATCTATTTGAAGCTCTTTTAAACACTTTTTAACCATTGATTTTTGGTCAGAAGTATCAAATATTATAAATGATGAATCAAACCCAATTCTATCTATATGTTTTCTTAGTATTTTTACACATATTGAGTGAAAAGTTCCCATCCATAAATCTTTAGCATCTTCTCCAATAAGACCAGCAATTCTTTCTTTCATTTCATTTGCAGCTTTATTTGTAAATGTGATTGCTAAAATTTGCCAAGGTAAAGCCTTTTTTTCTTGAATAATATATGCTATTTTATGTGTTAACACTTTTGTCTTTCCTGACCCTGCTCCAGCAATTACCAAAACTGGCCCTTCTGTTTGAACCACTGCTTCATATTGTTTATTATTTAATCCATTTAATATATCTTGCATTTTTTGCTCCTTTGCTTCTCTCATCTACTCGGGTATTATACTTAAATTTTTTATAAAAATCAAGCGAACAAAATTATTTTTTGCAAAATTTTGTTTATATTGATTTATTATTATTTTAATGATATAATACTGTTGTTAAAACAATTTTAAACAATTTGGAGGGGATGATTATATGGATTCTTCACTTTATAATACTATGAAAGAATTATTAACAGAATATAAAATTTCTTCAAGTAATATTTATTACTATGGTTCTGTTACAATTCTAGAAAAAGATTTAGCCACAAATAAAAATATTCAAACTACAAATGATATCTTTCTTTTAATTCAAGGATTTAAAAAACACCCAATTTATAATTTTGTAGATAAAAGTGGTAACATAATAGCTACTGATAGAGGCTATGGTCACGGTGTTTTACCTACAAAAGATTATGCTGACATTTTATCTGCTGAAGATTTGTCTATGATGAATAAATTTGAACCATCTAATTCACACTCTCTATATTATATTGATAACCAGCTTGATGCTATTTCAAAAAAATTAAGAATTCCAAAGGAAGAAATTCTAGCCGTTTCTGAAACAGATGCTTTTTATAGAAATTCTAAAGAAACTTCTGAAAACGATGAGAAAATTCATTTAAAAGATGATAAAGATGATAAAAATGATAAAAACACAAAAACAAGTCAAGAGCAGGATTCTAAAAGTAAAGCAAAAATTGAAGCTTTAGAAAAACAATCAACTGATTTTTATCAAAGAGTTTCTGAAACAGAAACTCTTGGAGATATTCTAGGAATTCATGAGGGTGGTAAATTAGTAGCAGTATATTCTGATAGTATAGAAAATGGCACAAAGAATAATACCAGATTTACTTTCTTACTAAAAGATGCAGATGGAAATTATTCCGAAATACCTAATATCGAACAAGCTGGAGGTATAAATCCAAATACAAATGTTGCTCAATCAAATGAAAATGGTGATAATGTAAAAAAAGAAGATGTAAATTCAATTTATAGAATTAAAGGTCCTGGCAATATTGAATATTTATTAACTGCAAATATTGGCCCATATGGAACTATTGAGCTAGGCATTGGCCAAAGAGATAAAACTCAAGGAATAGATGAATCTGACTTAGTTACTACTCCTTTAAAAACATCTTCTACATACTATACAAATAGGCAAACAAGAGAAGCAATTAATAGCTCTAGACACGGTACATATCAATCAACAAAACGCTCAAATGAATCAGGCAAACATAATGACAAATGCGAAATGACAAAGGATGAAGTTGATGGAATAGAACAAACTGGCCACCAACATATAAATAAAGACACCAAAAAGCAATTAACATATAGACTTTTAGCTAATTCTCCAGAGAATAATTTAATAAGAAAGTTTTTTAATTATAATGAATTGTTTCAAAAAATTGGAGAGCTTGTTTCACAAAATGATTTAATAATAGAAGGTACAATAGACGAGCTTGAAGACATTGTTAGAACTACATTAAACAGTGAACTTATTAATAAAGAACCAGAAAGAACAATATACTCAGATCATCAGTCTGCATAAAAAAAATGCAACAAATTATTATTTATTAATTTGTTGCATTTTTATTTATATTTTTGTAACTAGAACTCCAATTAAAAATCCTAATATATATCCTAATGAACTTATTTTGCCCTTATACAATTTATTCGATTCTGGTATTAATTCACCAGATACAATATAAAGCATTGCACCTGCTGCAAATCCTAAAGATATTGCAATAATTGTTTGTGATATGTTCCCTATAATTGCTCCAACTAATGCTCCAATGCCTGTTGTTACTCCAGAAAGAATTACATATAACAACACCTTCCAGATTTTCATACCTCCATTTTTCATAGGTACTGCCATTGATATTCCTTCTGGTATATCATGCATACAAATTGCAATAGCAAGACCTATTCCTAACTTCGCTGATACATCAAAACCTGATCCTATTGCTAATCCTTCAGGAAAGTTATGTATTGCAAGACCTATGCTTATTATTATTCCTGTTTTTAATAAACTATTAGATTTTATTTTTGTATTTCTATTAAATTCATTTTGTACTAACAAATCACAGAAAATCATTGTAAATATACCAAATAGTATTCCAATAACTGAATTTAAAATATTAGACAGTTTAATAGCCTCTGGAATTAAATCAAAACAAATTACTGACATCATTAGTCCAGATGCAAAAGATAATATAAAACTTAAAAATTTATTTGAAACCTTATTAAAAGTACATCCTATAATTCCACCAAGAGTAGTTCCAAAAGTGCCAAAAAATAAGCCTAAAAGGCTAGTCTTAAGAATTTCCATTTTCAAACTATCACCTTATAGACTTTATTAATTTATCATAAAATTTAGAACTTATAACTGCTGGTTTAATAATATACTTCAAAATCTCAATAAAAAAAGCTTTAATCCTATACTTGTACTTTTAATTATAATATTTTTTCTAGATTATTAGTAATTTCAGATATTTCAGTATAAGGAATTAAATTAATTCTTTTATTTCCTCTAATCATAGTAGAAACCTTTTCTACAT
>CAMZHI010000061.1 GCA_947306755.1 uncultured Clostridia bacterium
GATTATACATAAAATTATTTCATTTTTTCTTGACAGCCATACCTTAAAAATGATATACTAAAAACGTAGAAAAATATATCTAAAAACAAAATATGTTAATATATATTTATTCGCACATTGAAAATTTAATAAGAAAGAGGTGTATGATTATGAATAGTTTAATCATAATCGCTACTTTCTTAATCTCACTAGTAATCGGAATAATTATCGGTATGATAATGAGAAAAAAGGTTGCAGAATCTAAAATTGAAAGTGCAGAAAAAGAATCAAAAAGATTGATTGATTTAGCTAAGGTTGAAGCTGAAAATCTTAAAAAAGAAGAAGTACTTAAAGCTAAAGAAGAAATTATGGCTGGTAGGCAAGAATTAGATAAAGAGATTAAAGAAAGAAGAAGCGAGATTCAAAAACAAGAAGCTAGAATTATTCAAAAAGAAGAAAATCTAGACAAACGTTCAGATAATTTAGAGAAAAAAGAAAAATCTTTAGATAAAGAATATGAAAGTCTAGAAGAACAGAAAAAAGATGTTGCTGATTTATATCAAAAACAAATGGATGAACTTCAAAGAGTTGCCAATTTAACGCAAGATGAAGCTAAAAAGCAGTTATTAATTGAAATGGAAAAAGAGATTACAACTGAAAAAGCAAAATTGATTAGAGATTTAAATCAAAAATCTAAAGAAGAGGCAACCAAAAATGCAAAGGAAATCATTTCATATGCTGTTCAAAAATGTGCAGCTGATCACACATCAGAAACAACAGTATCTATAGTATCACTTCCTAGTGATGATATAAAAGGACGTATTATAGGTAGAGAAGGTAGAAATATTAAAGCATTAGAAACACTTACTGGTATTGATTTAATAATAGATGATACTCCTGAAGCAGTTATTTTATCTGGTTTTGATCCATTAAGAAGAGAAGTTGCTAGAATTGCTCTTGAAAAATTAATTGATGATGGAAGAATCCACCCTGCTAAAATTGAAGAGATGGTTGAAAAAGCCAAAGAAGAGCTTAATAACATTATCAAAGATGAAGGAGAAAGAGCAGTATTAGAAACAGGTGTTAATAATCTACATCCAGATTTAATCAAATTACTTGGAAAACTAAAATATAGGACAAGTTATGGTCAAAATGTATTGAGCCATTCTATTGAAGTTTCAAATTTAGCTAGAATTATGGCTGAAGAGCTTGGATTAGATGCAAAAAGAGCAAGAAGAGCAGGTCTTTTACATGATATAGGTAAAGCATTAGACCATGATATGGAAGGTACACATGTTCAGATTGGTGTTGATATACTTAAAAAATACAAAGAAAATCCTTTAATATTAAATGCTGTAGAAGCTCACCATGGTGATGTTGAGCCACAAACAATGGAGGCCGTTTTAGTTCAAGCTGCTGATGCTATTTCCGCTTCTAGACCTGGAGCTAGAAGAGAAACTTTAGAAGCATATATTAAAAGATTGGAAAGCCTTGAAGCAATTGCCGATTCTTTTGATGGTGTTGAAAAATCTTTTGCTATACAAGCAGGTAGAGAGGTTAGAATCATTGTAAAACCAGAAAAAATTACAGATGATCAAATGACAGTACTTGCAAGAGATGTTTCTAAACGTATTGAAGATGAAATGGAATATCCAGGACAAATTAAAGTTAATGTTATTAGAGAAAAAAGAGTAGTAGATTATGCAAAATAAAAACTCTCCCAATCGGGAGAGTTTTTATTTTGGCAATTATTATTAGCCATTATTTTATGTTACATACATTCAAAATGTTGGTTACAGTTCTGTAATATACACTTAAGGTCCGCGCAGGGCGATACTTTTTATTTTTAACGATGGCCTCGGGGGGACCGCTGAATGCTGTTAAATGCGTTAGCATTGTTACAGCATCAGTGGGAAGGCCTGAGAAGAAAATAAAAAGTTTTGCCCGTTGCAGGACTAGTTTAATTATATACAGAACTGTAACCAATTTTATTGATAAATTTAATTGAACTATTGAAAAAATAATAGTTTTGTTATATAAATATAGCAGAAAATATGGAGGAAACTATGAACAATTATTGGAAAAATTTAAATGAAGAAGTAAAAGAATATTTTAAAATTCTATCACCAGAATTGCCTGAATGGTTATTTGAATATATTGACACTCCAGAAGTCGCAAGACTTGATGGAATTTGTCAATCTAATGGTACAATATACTCAAAAGTATTTAATGATACATACTATTATTCTTCTTTAACTCATAGTATTGGAGTTTCATTACTAATATGGCATTTTACCCATGATAAAAAACAAACATTGTCAGGACTTTTTCATGATATAGCCACACCTGTGTTCAAACACTGTATTGATTTTATGAATGGTGATTCAGAACATCAAGAATCTACAGAAGATAGAACAGAGCAAATAATTAAAAATTCAAAAGAAATTATGACTTTACTTGAAAGAGATAATATTAAAGTTAGAGAAGTTTCAGATTATAAGATATATCCTATTGCAGATAATGATACACCAAAATTAAGTGCAGATAGATTTGAATATACTTTGTCAGGTGGGCTATATCAAGTGAGAGTATTTGATCTTGAAAAAATTGAACAATATTATAATAATATAACAATTGTAAAAAATGAAGATGGAATAGATGAATTAGCATTTCAAGATATAAATCTTTGTGAAAGTTTTATACATGATATTTCAAAATTATGGCCTCGTTGGATTAAAGATGAAGACAGAACATGCATGCAATTTATAGCTGATTTGGTAAAATCAATGAATAAAAAAGGCTATATTAAAATTGATGATTTATATAATCTTTCAGAAAAAGAAGTAATCAATTTAATTCTAAATTGTAAAGATGATTATATAAGAGAAGCATTTAAGAACTATCAGAATGCTACTAAAGATTCTGTATATAAAAGTGATGAGCCAAATAATCAAATATATTGTACAAGTGTTAAAGGTAAGAAAAGATATATAAATCCTTTGGTTGTTGTAAATAATAAAATTAGCAGAATAAAAGATATTTCAGAATCAGCAAATACAGATATTAATAATTTTTTAAATATGAAAATGCATAAATATATAGGATTTAATTTTGAATTTAAACCTTATTAATTATACGGGCGATTAAAATCGCCCCTACACTTTACTTATATTTAATTTTATTGTATAATACACATAATAAAAAAAACGGAGGACAAACATGTTTGGTAATTTTAATATAGATAAAAGAACACTATATTTTGTTTTAGGAATAATAGTACTTTTCGAAATTTCAGGATATTTGAATAACCCTCAAGAACTTTTAGGGTTATTATTGGCGATACCTGGAATTATAATTGCAATTACTTTTCATGAATTTGCACATGCAAAAACTGCTGATCTTTTAGGTGATGATACACCAAGATATGAGGGAAGGCTTACTTTAAATCCATTAGACCACATTGAGCCGGTTGGATTTATAATGCTTATATTTGCAGGCTTTGGATGGGGAAAGCCAGTCCATGTTAATCCAAGAAATTATAATAGAACAATGTCAATGGAAAAAGCTGATAGCATAGTTTCTATTGCAGGACCTTTAACTAATTTTATCTTAGCTATAATATTTACAATAATATATTCTTTAATAATCAAATTTGTAGGATTTACAACTAATACCGCTACTTCAATAATTATTCTTATGTTACAAGCTGTAGTTCAAATAAATATTGGATTAGGAGTATTTAATTTGATTCCTCTACCACCATTAGATGGTTCAAAAGTAATCAAACCATTTTTAACTTATAATGCAAAGCAATGGTTTGAAAGAAATGAAAAAATATTCTATGTTATTTTTATAGTTCTTTGGATTACTGGAATAGCAGGAAGAATTATATCACCTGTTATTGGATTAATATCTGATGGACTGTTTAATTTGGGTGGTTTGATAATAAGATAGTATATTTGAAGTGAGAAGTGAGAAGTATGAAATATTATTATCATCTCTCACATCTCACTTCACATTTCAAGCAACTATATTACTTAACAAATTATAATTATTTAGTTGATAAATATTTAAGAATATGTTAAAATTTCATTATGAAAACAGAACAAAGAGGTGAAAAGATGATAAAAGCTTATGCTAAAACTGATGTGGGAAAAGCACGAGATATAAATGAAGATAGCTATTATATTACAGAAGATTCGTTATCTAATATGCAATTGTTTATATTAGCAGATGGAATGGGTGGATATAATGGAGGTGAAATTGCCAGTAAACTTGCAATTAATGCTGCAAAATCTTATATTGAGCATAACTTCAATGATGTTCCAAAAGATAAAGAAAGCTTAATACAATTAATACGGAAGTAGTGTTGAATATGCTAATATGATAGTATATGAAAAGTCAAAAGAAAATAAAGAATTTGAAGGTATGGGTACTACAATTGATATTTGCTTAATATATAATAACAGAGTTTATATTTCACATATTGGAGATAGTAGAGTATATAGAATAAGAAATGGAACAATTAGGCAGCTTACACAAGATCACAGCTATGTACAAACTTTAGTAAAACAAGGAACAATCACAAAAGCAGAAGCGGCAACACATCCTAAAAAAAATGTTCTTATGAAAGCACTTGGTTGTAATGCATTTGTAGAACCAGATATGATGATTAGAGGCTTTCAAAAGGAAGATACTTTATTATTATGCTCAGATGGTTTGACTAATATGGTAGATCAAGATACTATACTTAATAGAGTTACAAATAATTTTGAAATTGCTCCAAAAGAGCTAGTTGATTTAGCTAATCAAAATGGTGGAATTGATAATATTACTGTTATAACAATAAAAAGTTTATAATATTATATTCCAACAAAAGAAAATAAAAGGAAGGAGTCATCATGGACCTAGAAGGTAGATTATTAGGAAATAGATATGAACTAATAAATAAAATTGGCAATGGTGGAATGGCAAAAGTATATAAAGCAAAAGATCAAGTATTAAATAGATATGTAGCAGTTAAAATTCTTAGAGATGAATTTACAACTGATCAAGAGTTTATAAAAAGATTTGAAGCAGAAGCCCAATCAGCTGCAAGTATTACTCACCCAAACATAGTATCAGTTTATGATGTTGGAAATGAAGGTAATCTTTACTATATTGTAATGGAACTTATCCAAGGTAAAACATTAAAAGAAATAATCGTTGAAGAAGGAGGGCCTCTTCCTTGGAAATGGTCTATTAATATTGCTACTCAAATTGCTTCAGCTCTTGAAGTTGCACACAAAAACAAAATTGTACATAGAGATATAAAACCTCATAATATAATAATTACAGAAGATGGAATTGCAAAAGTCACTGATTTTGGTATAGCTAAAGCGGTATCAAATTCTACAATTACAGCATTTGGGACAACAATTGGATCCGTACATTATTTTTCTCCAGAACATGCAAGAGGTGGATTTACAGATAGTAAATCAGATTTATATTCATTGGGAGTAGTAATGTATGAAATGCTTACAGGAAGAGTACCATTTGATGCAGATACTCCTGTCTCTGTTGCATTAAAACATATGCAAGAAGAGCCAAAACCTCCTATTGAACTAAATGATAAAATTCCATTATCAGTTAATGATATTATATTAAAAGCTATGAGAAAAGATACAAATTTACGTTACCAAAGTGCTACAGAAATGTTAAAAGATTTAAACAATTCATTAAAAAATCCTAATGGCGACTTTGTTGATAATAAAGATTATCAAAGCGATATGCCTACACAAGTATTATCATTAAAAGATATTCAAGAAGAAGAAAGAAAAAATAGAAATTCAAAAAAAGAAAACAAATTTATTAAATTTGTTAAAAAACATAAAGGATTGTCATTTATAATTTGCTTAATTTTATTATTTGTATTAAGTTTAGGTGGAACAATTGCATTTTCAAGATTAACAGAACCTAAAGAAGTAATATTACCAAACTTTGTTGGAGTTAAAATCGATGAAGCTAAAAAAATTGCAGAAGAGAAAAAACTAATTATAGAAGTTTCTTCTGAAGAATATAATAGTCAATATCAAGAAGGACAAATAATATCTCAAGACCCATTATATAGTGATAATTATAATATTAAAATGGGTACAACTATAAAAGTAGTTGTAAGTAAAGGAATAGAACAAGCTATAGTTCCAAATGTAGTTGAAATGAAAGAGGATGATGCAGTTAAAGCTTTAGAAGAAGCTAAACTAAAAGTACAAAAAGTTGAAGAAGAAAATAAGAAAATAGAGGCAGGATTTGTAATAAGTCAAGAAACAGAACCAGAATCCAAGGTTCTTGCTGGTGATACAGTTGTTATTCATGTTAGCACTGGTGTAAAAAAAGTAGCAGTTCCATCTGTAATAGGTAAAAATGAAGAGGAAGCCAAAAAAACACTTTCTGATTTAGGTTTTTCTGTAAAAACAGTAAATGATGAAGATACTTCAAAAGATAATGGAGTAATATTAAAACAAAGTTTAGATGTCGATAAAGAAGTAGAAGTTGGAACATCAATAACATTAACTGTAAATAAATTGACAGAAACTAAATCTGCAACAGTTACAGTAAATGTAAAATCACTTTTAGGTGGAAAAGTTGAATATGAGGAAACAACTGAATCAGGTGATGATGAAAATGAAACTAATTCAACAACACAAAAAGAGAAAAAGGCAAAAGAAGTTGAAGTAAGAATAACAACTGGAGATGACACAGTTTATAAAAATAAAGTAGATCCTACAACTACAAATTTAGTTCAATCAATAACAGGAAAAGGTACAGTTACTGTAAAAGTATATATAGATGGTATAAAGAAAGCAGAAAAAGATATTAATTTAAATACAACCAGTTCATTAACTATAGATTAAAAAATGTAGTAAGAAAGGAAAATAAAAATATGTATGAAGTTTCAACGTCTTTATTAAATTTAACAGATAATATTAATGGTGATGAAAAGAGTTTTAATTTTGAAAAAGGTAAAGAAGCAGAAGTAATTTTAAAATTAGAAAAAGCAAGAACAGATTATTACCATATAGATGTTATGGATGGTAAATTTGTTGAAAAAAACACATATAATTGGATGAAGGAGATAAGCTCTTATATAAAAAGACTTTCTAATTTACCATTAGATGTACACTTAATGGTTGAAGATGTAAAATCTACAATTGATGATTTTTCAGCAGTTGAACCAAATATTATAACATTTCACTATGAGTCATGCAAAGATGATGAAGAAGTTATGGAGATGATTAATTTAATCAAACACTATAACTCAAAAGTTGGTATTTCTATAAAACCAAATACCCCTGTTGATAAAATCCACAAATTTTTACCTTACATTCATTTGGTTCTAGTTATGACAGTTGAACCTGGAAAAGGAAGACAAGGTTTTATTCCAGAAATGTTAACTAAAATTGAAGAACTAAGAAAATTTGAAAAAGAGAATGATTTAGATTTTCAAATTGAAGTAGATGGTGGAATTAATTTAGCTACATGTGAACAAGTAAAACAAGCAGGGGCAGAAATACTTGTTGCAGGTACAGCTATTCTAAAAGCTGTTGATTACAAAGTTATAATTGATGAATTAAAAAAAGAATAATGGATGATGAAAATTGGGAAAGTTCTCTTTTCCAATTTTTTTCGCCAATTATTTGAAATATAGGAATAATAAGACTTTATAGAAAATATCTATAGTAAAGGAGGTTTTCTATGAAGTCTTTTTGTATTAATAAAAAATATATATTTATGTTTGCTTCTATTATAATTTGTTTCTTTACTATTATGAGTTTTACGACTTCTTTTGGTATGCAAAACTATTATAACACAGGGTTTAGTACAGGCTTAGTTACTGCAACTAAATTAAATGTTAGAGCCGGACCAGGGACAATTTATAAAGTTGTTGCAACAGCAAAAAAGAATGACTATATTAGAGTGTTTGCAGGTGTGGGAGATTGGTATATAGTTCAAGTTGAAGGAGACTTTGTTGGTGCTGTAAGTAAAAAATATATTAAGCCAATTTATTCTGGAACTTCAAATTCAAATGTAAATCAAAATACAAATTCAAATTCAACAAGCAATACTAATACGTCATCTGATTTATCTAATGATGAGAAAGAAGTGTTTAATCTAATAAATACTCAAAGAATTAATAATGGGTTACCAGCATTAAAAATAAGCAATGAAGTTCAAAATGTTGCAAGGATAAAAGCACAAGATATGGTTGATAAAAATTATTTTTCTCATACATCTCCAACTTATGGTTCACCATTTGATATGTTAAAAAGTTTTAAAGTAAGCTATAATTCAGCTGGAGAAAATATAGCAGGAAATGCAAGCAATTCAGGAGCTGTAAATGCATGGATGAATTCACCAGGTCACAAGGCTAATATTTTAAATAGTAGTTTTAATTATACTGGTATTGGCGTGGTTTCGAGTCCAAAGTATGGGAAGATATTTGTTCAAATGTTTATAGGAAAGTGAGGTTGAAAAATAATTACAATTTTGACTGTGTTAATTATAATCATCTATTTATAAAAAGCTAAATATATTGTTTTTCAATCACTTGGTGTCGAAATCTTTATGTACCTGTAATTTTTCTTACGAAA
>CAMZHI010000062.1 GCA_947306755.1 uncultured Clostridia bacterium
TTGCAACTATTTTTAGTTGCATTTTATATGCTTTTTTATTTTAATTTTTCCTTTGGTATTTACTATTATGGAAATCTCCCCCATTTTATCTGTTCTATATATTTTTGAACCAATATTTTCCAGCCTAGATATTACATCATCATTTGGATGTCCAAATTTATTATTTTCTCCTACCCCAATTAAAGAGATTTTTGGCTTGACCTCTTCTAAAAACTCTTGAATAGAAGAGGTTTTTGAGCCATGATGTGCCACCTTTAAAACTGTTGAATCTATTATTTGTAAATTATTTTTGTACTCCTGAAGTATTTGCTTTTCAGCCATCTTTTCTATATCTCCAGTAAAAAGGCAAGAAAAGTTTTTATAGTGTAATTTTGCAACTATAGAATTATTATTTAAAATATTTTCATTTAATAAATTTTGATTATCTGGCCATAAAATATCAAAATATAAATTTTTTTCAATTTGTATTTTTTCCGGTCCATCTAAAGACCCAAGTCCAACACATATCACTTGTATATTCTTTTTGTTTACTATTTCTTTGAATTTTTTAAAATTTTCGCTATTTTCACCCTGTTTTGAAATAATCACTCTTTTTACTTTTAGTTCTTCTAATACTTTCAAAAGTCCGGCCGTACATGGTCTGTATCAAAATGGCTGACTATCATATAATCAATTGTTTTTATTTTTCTATCTAATAAATAAGGAATTAGTACTTTTTTTCCGTACATCAAAATCAGAAAATTCACTTCCTCCTCCATCAATTAGAATCGTTTTATTACATGGAGTTACAATAAAAGTACAATCTCCGTTGACCCACATCAACAAAATAAATTTTTAAATTTTTAGGAATTGAATAATATAAAAATGAAATAATAAAAACAACTAAAACTGTTGAAATAATCTTTTTTTTATTTTGATTAAACTTATATTTTATTAAACTAATTAAATTTTTTATTCTAAATTGAAAAGTATTTAGATTTTTATCTATTTTTATATAAACCACATAAAAAGATAAGAATACTAAAATATAATACATAATAATAAACATTATATTTGGAGTAATAATATAAATATTATTTAATGGAATTTTTGACCCTAATTTGGATATATATAATAATATTTTTAAAATATATGACAATAAGATTTGTAGAGAAATAATGTCAAATACTACACAAATTAAACCTAATACTATTATTGGTGCAATTATAAAACTAGCTAATATACTTAAACAAATACTGAAAATTGGTAATTTATTAAATTGATAAATTATAATTGGAATTATTGTAATCATACTTGAAATTGTTACTAAAGTAGAATCTAAAACTATTTGTCCAATTTTTGAATTAATTGTTTTTATAATAAATTTTATTTTTTTCTGATTTTTTCTAACAGCTCTATTATTTATTTTTTCTAATCTGTCATTAATACAGTTTTTTAGGATCTTTTGAAAGACTAGTATTCCGATTATTGCAGAATACGATAGCTGTAATCCTACATTCAAAATAGAAAAAGGATTATTAATTAATATTATAATTAAAGATAGACTTAAAGTTTGCCAAATATCATTTTTTCTATAAAAAAAATTTGACATAATTAAAACAATGCTTGATATGCCAGCTCTTACAAGTGTAACTGGAAATTTAGTTAAACACATATATATAAATACAAATATACTTGTTAATATCTTTGAAAAATGTTTTCCTATTAATTTATTAAAAACAAAGCTAATTATTAATATTATATATGATATGTGCATTCCTGAAATTGCTAAAATATGCGAAATATTACTTTCTGAAAAATCTTCTATTATTTCTTCTTCAATTCCAGATTTATCTCCTAGTATTATTCCTTTTAAAATTGATTTTTCATTTTTTGATAAGTTCATACAATCTATTTTTTTACTTAAATATATATTCAATTTATCTATTTTAGTAAAAATAGAATTTATAGAATTGTTGTTAATTACTGTTATTTTACCGGATTTCACTGTACCAATTATTTTTAATGTTTTTAAATATTCTCTATAATTGAAACCTTTATAGTTTCTAGCTTGATTTGGTATTTCATATTTTCCATAAACAATTACTTCATCACCAAATTCTAGTTTTTCTTTGCTTTGAAGATATATATATAATCTCTTATATTTTTTTGATATTATTTTTACTTTATATTTTTCATTTAATATTTCCACGATTTTTCCATTTAGTTTAATCTCTTTACCTTCTAGATTTTTATAAATTCTTTCATACTTATTATTTTGAATTAAAACTATTGAATTTGAAATAACTGAAGAAATAATTATTAAAAATATGACACTTTTAGTAGATATTATTTTTAAGTATCTGGAATATCTACTATAAGAAAATAAGTTAAATTTATTATTTTTATTATTGCTATTTTTTAATAGATATATCAAAATTAAAGCAAAATAAAAAAGGGCTATTGTTTTTTTACAATATAGCCCCCATAATATTCCTATGATATATCCGAATAGTTATTGTTAAAATTTTTCGTTTTTCTAACATTCGGTTCCTTTCAATTCAATGTCGCTGTTGCTACTCTACAAATTTCAATCTGTTAATTATAATTTTAAAGTATTCTTCTAGCTGTTATATAATTTTTAGCATAATAGCTTTCTGATAAAGATGAAATAATTACACCTTTGCTAGGATTTGCAGCATGTATGAATGAACCCCCACCAATGTATAATCCAACATGCCCATTAAAACATACTATATCTCCTGCTTGTAAATTCGCTTTGCTTACTGCAACACCATTACTTCTTTGACCTGAAGATGTTCTATTTAAAGAATATCCAAAATGTTTATATACATAACTTGTAAATCCTGAACAGTCAAATCCAGATGGAGACATTCCTCCATATACATATTTGCATCCTAGGAATTGTTTTGCATAAGCAATAACTGCTGAACCTGATGCTGAACTGCTACTTGACTCGCTTGTTTGTACTGGCGTTTCTTCTGCAACACTTTCAGTTTTTTTGTTTTGTGTTTCATTTGAATTTACATTCTCTCTGTTTATATTATCACTTCTAGATGTAACTGTTTTGCTATCTGATAAATACTTGTTTGACACATATCCTGTTTTACCATTATATTTAATCTTTGCCCACTTATTATCAACTATAGCAGTAACTGTAACTTTTGTATTTAAATCTAGTTGATCTATAACTTCTGATTTATTATTAGCTTCTTTTCTAAGATTTAGAGTCGATACAGAAACATATTTTGTAAGATTTACTTCTTTAATATTGGTTTCTTCTTTATTTTCAACTTTTTCTACTTTTTCTTCTTTTTCTTCTTTTTCAGTTGTTTCTTTTTCTTCTTCTTGTTTTGTTTCTTCAGTATTTTCATTATTTTGTTCAACATCTGTATTTTCTACAACATTTTCAGTTTTAATATTTGATTCTATCTTGCTTTTTAAAACCCATCCACAGCTTATTTCATTTTCTACATAGCACCATTTATTAATTATATCTTTAACTTGCAATTCAGTGTTTTCAGAAATATTTGCAATTATACTTGAATTAATAGATGGAACTATTTTTAAATCAAGCTTTGCAGATACAGTATAAGAAGAATCTTTTTTTATAATCTCTTCTTTTTCTGTTGACTCAGCAATTTCAGCAGTAGTATTTTCGCTATTTTCTTCAGTAGTAGTGTTTTCTTCTTTGCTTTCTTCCTCACTTTTTGTAGCTTCTTCTTTATTTTCTTGAACCTCTAACATATCATTTCTAATATATCCAGTAAACTCTGATTTTTTAACCTTAGTCCATTCTCCTTCTGTTTCAAGTACTTCAACTTCTTCTCCAATTGAAACTAATGTTAAAATTGTTGAATCTGTATTTGCTTCTTTTCTTATGCGAACATTATCTGATGTAATTTTTCCTGTTGTAGCATAAGCTCTTGAACTCATTAGTATAATAAATGCTATAAATAAAACACTTTTTACTATTTTTTTCATTATTATTTTTATTTATTTACAGTCTATTCTGTAAATTACCTCCTTTTTCATTTAATGAGCGAATTATATCACAAAACAAAAAAAAATGCAACTTCATAATAATTACATTTATATTACAGTTATATTACATGTTATAATTGCCTTGAATTATAAGAAAACATAGTAAGAGGTATAAAGTCAGAGGTAGGATGGCGGAATCCTACCTCCTACCTCAAAATTCACATCTCTTAATTATATTTATCCACCTTAATAATATATCTACCTTTTCTCGTATTTCCAGAGATTTCTTTAAATTCAAATCTCCCTTTTCCACGAATTGTAATTATATCTCCTACTTTTACCTGTTTAGATGGTTTTGTTTCTACTTTGAAATTTAACAATACTCTTTCTTGTTCTAAATATTCTACTGCTTTATTTCTAGAAGTTCTGGCTAAACTCGAAACAATATTATCTAATCTTAATGATGCTATAATTTCTGTTAGCTCAATTTTATTTGATTCAATTTGCTGTAAATTATCTATTGAATCAACCTCAATATCAGCTGAAGAAAATCTTGTAAGTTCTTTTAAATTCTGTACTAAAAAGTTTTGTACTTCGTTTTTAACTATAATTTCAGCTCCATTTCTTTTAACTGAAATATCTCCAATTTTTTCTCTTTCAATTCCAAGCTTTATAATAGCACCTAAATATCTACGATGGTCATATTGTTCTTCTAAAATAATAGGAAGTGTTATTTTTATTATACTCATTATTTTAGTATGATTCTTTCTAGCCATTTCTTCTGTTAGTTTTTCTGGATATAAAATTAAAACTTTTCTTTCAGCTTCCCCTGCTCCGCCAAAGAAATAGTAGTTGATAAATTTTGCTTTCTTTAAAAATTTATCAACTAAATCTTGTTCTGCTAAGTTTAAAAAATCTGTATTTTCAATTTTATTTCGTGTTTTGCAAAACTCAATTTTATCAAGTATTTTTGCTAACAGTAATTTATCATCTTGATTTTTATATTCTGCCAATAATTCTAGTTTATTCATTATCACTCTCCTGTTTGTTCATCTGGCTTTGTTTCGTTTGAATTTTCTACGTTTTCTGTATTATCAGTATTTCCCTCATTTTCTGTATTATTATTGTTTTCATTATCATTTATTTCTGTGTCTTCATCTGATGGTATTTCCTCATTATCTTCATTTTCTATTATTTCTTCAGATTGATCTGTTATTGTTTTGTCTGTATCTTCTCTGTTCATCCATACAATTCCAATAATCAATAATATTAAAATAATTACCATTGCAAAAATTTTTAATAATTCAATTTTTGTATCTTTATCCATTTTTTATACCTCTTTCTTGTTTTTTCATATTGTAACATATTTGATTAAATATTACAAGAGCAAAAATGAATGAGAAAAATTAAACGGGCGATTAAAATCGCCCCTACATTTTCTCAACCTTTTTTATAATTCTATATAGGTAAAAAATAATTATATTTCGAAATTACATTTACGTCAAAACAAATCAAAAACGAGTATTGCAAGGCAAAATCTAATTCCGCCTCATATCTGCCGTTGAAAAAGAATTAAATTTTGACAATCTCATTTACACCAAAACAAATCAAAAACAAGTATTGCAAGGCAAAATCTAATTCCGCCTCATATCTGCCGTTGAAAAAGAATTAAATTTTGACAAGGCAAAATCTTACGCAAAAAGCGGAGCGTACATATAGTACGTGAGCATTTTTAAGTAAGATTTTAACACAGTCAAAATTGTAATTATTTTTCAACCTTAATACATTCCTTCCATTCCTGCACCCATACCTGTATCATTATTTCCGCATCCACAACTACATTTCTTTTCTGGGACATCTGTAACTAGGCTTTCTGTAGTTAATACCATTGATGCAATTGATGCAGCATTTTGTAAAGCACTTCTTGTAACTTTTGTAGGATCTACTATTCCTGCTTTTTTCATATCAACATAAGTCTCTTGTTTAGCATCAAATCCAAATCCTGCATCTGCTTTTTTAACATTTTCTAATATAACAGCTGGCTCTAAACCGGCATTTTTTGCAATTTGTTTTAATGGCTCTTCTAAAGCTTTTAAAACTATTCCTGCACCTAATTTTTCTCCTTCAGGTAATGTAGACATTAATTTTTCAACTTTAGGTATTACATTTATTAATGCAGTTCCACCACCTGCTACTATTCCTTCTTCAACAGCTGCTCTTGTAGCAGAAAGTGCATCTTCAATTCTTAATTTCTTTTCTTTCATTTCAACTTCTGTTGCAGCACCTACTCCAATTACTGCAACTCCACCAGCAATTTTAGCTAATCTTTCTTGAAGATTTTCTTTATCAAATTCACTCTTCGTGTCTTCTATTTGAGCTTTTATTTGATTTACTCTTTCTTTTATTTGTTCTTTATTTCCTAAACCATCAACAATTATTGTATTTTCTTTTTGAACTTTAACTTGTTTTGCTCTACCTAATTGTTCAATTGTTGTATCTTTAAGCTCTAGAGCTAATTCTGATGTGATTACTTCTCCACCAGTTAATACTGCAATATCTTGTAACATTGCTTTTCTCTTGTCTCCAAAACCAGGTGCTTTAACAGCAACAACATTTAAAACTCCTCTTAATTTGTTAAGTACAAGTGTTGATAATGCTTCTTGTTCTAAGTCATCACAAATAATTAAAAGTTTTCCTGATTGTTGCATTAAACTTTCTAATAATGGCAATATTTCTTGAATATTGCTTATTTTTTTGTCTGTAATTAATATATATGGATTATCTAGTACTGCTTCCATTTTTTCTGTATCTGTAACCATATATGGAGAAACATAACCTTTATCAAATTGCATTCCTTCTACAACATTTAATTCTGTATTTGATGTTTTTGATTCTTCAATTGTTATAACTCCATCTTTTGAAACTTTTTCCATAGCATTTGCAATTAGGTTTCCGATTTCTTCTGAATTTGCAGAAATACTTGCAACTCTGGCTATTCCATCTTTTCCTTCAACTTCTGAACTAATTTCTTTTAATCCTTTAACAGCAACTTCAACAGCTTTGTCTATTCCTCTTTTAACTTCCATAGGGTCTGCACCTGCTGCAACATTTTTAACACCTTCTTTAATCATACTATGTGCTAAAACTGTTGCTGTTGTAGTTCCATCACCTGCAACATCATTTGTTTTAGTAGATACTTCTTTTACTAAACGTGCTCCCATGTTTTCAAACTTATCTTCAAGTTCAATTTCTTTTGCTATAGTTACACCATCATTTGTAATTAATGGAGCTCCATAGCTTTTGTCTAAAACTACATTTCTTCCTTTAGGTCCAAGTGTAACTTCAACAACTTTTGCTAATTTTTCAACACCTTCTGCAAGGCTTTTTCTTGCGTCTTCACCATATTTTATTATTTTTGCCATTTTTAAATTCCTCCTTTTTCTTAAACAAATGAAAAACTTCGTCTTTGATATTTTTGATTTGTTTAATTATTTTTTATTTTATTTAGTTGGAAAAGAATTAAATTTTAACACAGTCAAAATTGTAATTATTTTTCAACCACTGCTAAGATATCATCTTGATTAACTATCTTATAATCTACTCCTTCGTATTTTACTTCTGTTCCAGCATATTTGCTAACTATAACATTGTCTCCTTTTTTTACAGACATTTCTTCAAGTTTTCCATCAACCTTTTTTCCTGGTCCTATTTCTACTACCTCTGCTATTTGAGGTTTTTCTTGAGAATTTGCAGTAAGAATAATTCCACTTTGTGTTGTTTCTTCTGCTTCTTTCATTTTGATTAAAACTCTGTCACTTAATGGTTTAATCATATTTGTCACTATCCTTTCTTTTTAATTATATTTGTTCAAAAAAGAATCATTACAAATAATGTTAAATTATAATAATTCGTTTTTGTTTACTAAAAATTAGCAGTCTATGTTTAAGACTGCTAATAATATATACCTAAATTTAGTAAATGTCAATACCTATTTTCTAATTTCTTATTTAGTTTTCAACAATTTAATTTTCTTCTTTTAATTTTTCTATCTCTGTTTCGCTCAACTCTGTAGCTTGTGATATTTGTTCTATTGGCATATTCATATCCAACAATTTTTTTGCAATTTCTTTTTGTTTTTCTAATTTTCCTTTCTCATTGGCTTCCCTTTCGCATTGTTCTCTATAGTTGTCCATATCCTTTAAAAATCCTGCTCTCGATTCTAATAATCTTTGAAAATCTGGATCTCCACTTAAATATTCAAGTTCTTTTCTTGCTTGTTTTAAGTATTTATTCTCTTCCATATATTTTTGAACCTCCTATTATATATAATTTTAAATATTCTAAGGAAAATCATTAAATATTTTCTAATATCTCTTTTGCCAATTTTTCATTTATTCCTTTTACTTTAATTAATTCATCAATCGATGCATTTTTTATTTTTTTCACACTTCCAAAATGCTTTAAAAGTGCTTTTTTCTTTGATTCTCCAATTCCTTTTATATCATCTAACTCAGATTTAGAAATTGATTTATCCCTTAATTTTCTATGATAAGAAATTGCAGTATCATGAACTGTATCTTGGAATAAAG
>CAMZHI010000063.1 GCA_947306755.1 uncultured Clostridia bacterium
CTATTTTCATCTTTTAACATCATCATTCCATAGTAAATTGGCTCTTTTAATAATTCTTCAGCTTGTTCAATTGTTAAACCTTTATGTTTTCTAAGTTCATAAAACTTCTCAATATATTCATTCTTTTTTTCAGATTTAAGTGGATTTATTATTGTTACTCCACTTAAATCTATATTGTATTTTTTGGAATCTTCGGCAATTTGAGTTTCATCACCTAAAAGTATTATTTTTGCAAACCCTTCTTTTGTAACTTTTGATGCTGCTTCTAAAACCCTTTTATCTTCTGCTTCTGGCAAAATAATAGTTTTAATATTTTCCTTTGCTCTTTGCTTAATTATTTCAATAAATTTCATTTGCGTACTAGCTCTCCTTTCTTAATTTCAAATATTTGATACCAGGCATTATTCTGGTTATCCTTTATCCATAAGTAATATTTTGTATTAATATTTAATTGCATATTAATTAAAATTGGTTCTGTTCTAGGTATAACTTCTTGCTGTTGTTCTACTATTACATTTTCTGTTTGATTTGTATTATTATTATTATTTAATGTATTTATATTCATATTTGTATTGGTATTTGTATCATTGTTTGTAGTATTATTTAAATAATTATTCCAATTTACACTACCTGGTAAGCTTGTATTAGATTGTTGGTTATAATTGTCAATTATATTATTTGTATTTCTTGGAATTGTAGGTAGTTCAACTTCAACAAAATCACTAGGTACATTCTCATTAGTTGTAATCTGCCAACCTGTTATATTTATTTCTTTGTTTAGAGTTATTTGTACATTATTATTTATATTTCCATTCCAATCTGCTGAAACGTTTACTGATGTAATAATATTACCTTCGTCTAATTCTGCTCTTCCTTCTTGTGGAAATACATCAACTGTAATATCTAGTTCTCCGACATTTCCAAGATTATCTTCTGCATACACTTTATAAATACCATTTTCTTTAACAACTCTCGAACTGTTTTCTAATGACCATATTCTATTATCCCAACTAAATGGGCTATCATATAATCCAGATTCTGAATCCTCTGCTGTAACATTTATTGTAACATATCCCTCATTTATAGTATCTTTATTGATTGTATAAGCAATTTGCGGAGGTTTATTATCAATTTTATCAATCTGAATATCTTTAACAGAATTATTTCCTGCAGTATCTTGTACCCAAATATAATACTTTCCATTTTCAGTTATTTCACGTGTCAAGTCCAAATTTGGAGTAATTGATTGTAATACATTCCATTCATTTTGATTTGGTTCACCTTCATTTTTAGTTATCGCCCATTTATTAATTCTAATATTATCTGAAGCCACTATTTTAATTTGTTTTAAAACTTCCCAAGTTACATTTTCGAAAGATATCTCTTCAAATTCTGGTGATTTTTTATCAATATCTGATATTTTTAAACCCGAAAAATTTGGCATTCCATATCCAAATTGACCGTCTTTTCCGTGTTCTCCAAGGTCGATACTATAATCTCTTAAGAAATTATATATATCCAATATTGTTGCGTCTTTGCTATAGGTTTTTACTAATGAAATTATTGAGGCGATTTCAGCATTTGAATATTGCGCACCAGACCACCTTGAAACTGTTGAATTTCTATTAAAGATTTCTTCAATGTCTGTGCTTGGAAGAGAAAAGTCTATATAGTCTCCTTTAGAAGAATATTCACTAATATTGTTTTCTCTATCCAATGATGAAACTGTAATTGTCATTCCATGATTTGCCGGATAATTTTCTTGTATATTTGATGATACAGTACATACTGGCTTATTTTCATAAAATGCTAATTCAAGAAGCATATCAATTGTTTCATGTTTTGAACTAATTGTTTCATAACATATCACATCTGAATTTTCTATTGAATATTTTAAAGCTTTTAATATGCTTGAAATTGTAGAATATCCCTCTTCTGTAACTGTAACTAATGGCATAATTTTAACATTAGGAGTTGTTGAATCAACAATAACTTCTGCTATTCTACTACCTTGTTCTATTGTTTCTGAAATATCATTATTATTTAATACAAAATTATAGCTTTTATCACTTAATCTATTTTTTAAAAATTCATTTTCATAATTAACACCATACCCTATTGTAGAAACTGTAATTTCTGCAGGATTTCCATTGTCATTAATAATCTTTTGATAATTATCTAACCCTACTCTGGTTGTACCTAAAAAATGGTATCCTCTCAAATCTATGGGTGTATCACCATACATTGTTTGTGATATATCATTAATTTGCTCATTAATAAATACTTGATCTAAATACAAATTCTCTATATATGGTTTATTTTGATAGTATTCATACATGGCTTTAGTAAGTTTTTCTGAATAAAAACTTACTAAATATAGATTATCAGCAAGTTTAATAATTTCTTCTCCTTCTGCTTTTTCAACAACTTCTGGAGATTTTACCATAAAGCACTTTGTTTGATATGGATTTTTTATTTTAAAAACCTGATTCTCTTGATTTATTTCAAATACAGAATTAGAAAATATTTTCTTTAATTCTTCTTCTGATGTAAATCCAAGTTCTTCCTGTTCTTTTGTAATTCCAAACTCTTCAACTAGTGAAGTATCTATATCATCTCTTTTGACCTTTTTTGTTTTCATATCTATAGTTATTTCTTTAAAATAATTTTTGCATACTATTCCATCTACATAAGAAATTTTTGGTCCATGACTTAACTTTATTAATAAAATAGTTCCTATAACTAATATAATAATTCCTAAAATTATTCCAGCAATTTTTAATCCTTTTTGTACTTTCGTTCTTGTTTTTCTTCTCATTTTTTTCTCCTTGTTTTTTCATTTGCTTTTTTGTAAAATTTCATTTCTATTCTACTATAATCTATAAAAAAAAACAAGACCCCAGGGTACAAATGTACCGGTTCTTTTTGTCCCATTTTTTGCTATTTGACAAAGTACTGAATTTATTTTATAATTTATTTATAATTTGGTTTATTTCAAATATTTTTCTTCTTTTAAGAAAAGAGGCGTTTATTATTAATAAAATCTTAAATTTATCTTTTACAATAATTGTTCTTTTCACATTATTTATTTGTATATTCTTTATTCCTTTTTACAGTAATTCTTATAATATAAAATTTATCGATTTTATAGATGATGGTCATCTCTTATGGCCTGCTCCACGGGATTTCTAGAATTAATTCCTATTTTGGTAAAAGAATTGCTCCTACATCAGGTGCTTCAACTTTTCATAAAGGTATTGATATTGGTGCTCCAGAAGGGTTTGAATTTGTTGCATGCTCTGATGGAACAATTACTTTTGCTGCTTTTTTAGGTGGAGGTGGATATACTATAACTTTAACTGATTTAGATTATTCTAAACGGAGAAATAAAATATTCCTATTGTCATTGTAACCCTAATTTTATTGTAAGTGTTGGTCAAACAATTAAAAAAGGTCAAATTATTGGTCAAGTTGGTCCAAAATATGTTGAACGGAGTTTTAGGAAATAAATATATAGATTCTACTGGTAGATATACAAATGGTGCTACAACTGGTCCACATTTGCATTTTGGTATGAAAATTAATAATGAATATGTGAATCCTTTAGATCATTTTGAAATACCATAAAAAGCAGACATCCGAACATGTCTGCTTTTTATGGTCATATTACATTATTAGTTTCTAAAAAATTAATTTGTATTATTTGTTTCTGGAAGAACAAAATCAGATTTTGTACCTTGATTTATATAAAATTTTCCTTCAACTAAATCATATAGTCCTGGTTTATTGTCTTCTGGATTTTCTGCTTTTTTATAACAAGGAATAAAATCTCTAATTTTTTCTTCATTATTATAGATTTTTAAATAATATAATTTTGCTGAAATAAATGTTCCAATTGTTCCCCTTGTATTAACAGCAAAAACGGTCATATTGACAGGAGCCAAGAAATCATCATATTCAAGATTTCCAATAAAACTATTATTAATATAAAACTTGTTTTTTTCCTGTTTTACACTATAAATAGTATTAATATCAGCACCCGAATTTCCTAACTGACTTATATTATAATCAAATCTTGTATTCTTTGAATCCTCAGTAATATAATATACTAAAGAAAAAGTATCTTTTCTATAATCTTGTCTTGCTCCATATAAAAAACCAGTTTTATCATTTGTAACCATATATTTTAATTCAGTAATTGTATTTTGATTAGGCCTATATAGTGTATCAATCCATTGTTCTCCTGTACTTTCTAAATATTCTACTTTTTGATAATTACTTGGTAAGTTACTTGTTAACGGTGAAGCTGAATTAGTTAAATATTTATAACTAGTTTTTCCATTTATATCAACTACTTTTACCCATAAATAGTAATATTCAGCTGTATTACTTAAAGCCTTGCTTGCAAGTGTAGCATTTATATTTCCTTCACTTTCGCTATTTAAATTAAATTTAGTAAATGTTATATTTGCTATTTCTGATTCAGCATTTGTTTCTGCCCATGCATATTCTAAAGAATTTAAATCATAGTTTTCTGTTAACCCGCTTAAGGTAACATCAGCTACTATAGAAATACTATCTTCCCCAATATTAGTTCCCGAAATATTTGTTATATTCATAGTCCAATCTGAATTAATTTCTTCTAATTCTATTGGAGAAATTTCATTCTCATCAGGAAATCTAGCAAAATAGTATTCATCTCCTGATTTCACTCCATGTGGAAAGTATATTTGATGAGTTACAGTATTTATAATGTATACATTTTGAGATTTTGGTTCAGATGAATTCCAAGTTTTATAATCATCTCCATAATTTAGTGTCAAATTATCTAATTTAGATAAGTCAAGGACATAATAAGCACCTTCGTCGTTTACATTGATTAAGTTTGCTGTTTCTGTTGCACCATTAGAAATTAATATTGCTTTAAGCTCATCTTTATTCTCAACATATGGCTCATTATTAATAGGTATTTTTTCGTTTTTTATATAATATTCTGCAACTTTTGTAGATAAAGAATCTATATCTGCATATAAATTGTTTACTCTTTTTATTCCAAGTTGTCCTAGTCCATTATAAATTGTAATACTTGTTAATATTAATAAAACAATAATTGTTATAACTAATGAAATCATTGTTATACCTTTTTTATTTTTCATATTTACTTACCTCTGCATATTTTTTAAGTTTCTCATATACCAAATAATTAACTGTGCCTTTAGGAAATTTTCCTTGTTTATCCTTCTTTCCTGCTGGTACACCTGTTAAAACTTCTATTCCTTCATCTATTGTTGATATTGCATAGATTTTGAATAATCCATTTTTGACACTATCTATTATTTCATCAGGTAATTGGAGATTCTTAACATTTTGTACAGGAATCATAACTCCATGAGAGCCATCTAATCCTCTCATTTTGCATATTTGATAAAATCCTTCTATTTTTTCGTTAACTCCACCAATCGGCTGAATTTCACCTTTTTGATTTACAGAACCTGTTACAGCTATTGATTGATTTATAGGTATTTCCGACAGACTAGAAAGCAATCCATAAAGCTCTGTACTTGATGCACTATCTCCATCAACCCCATTATACAATTGTTCAAAACATATACTTGCAGTTAAGCTTAGCGGAATATCTTGTGCAAATTGTTCTCCTATATATCCACTTAATATAAATACTCCTTTAGAATGAGTAGAACCAGACATTTCAACTTCTCTTTCAATATTAATTATTCCACTTTTTCCTGTGTATGTGTTAACCGTAATTTTAGCTGGTTTTCCAAAAGTTGAATTTCCAATCGTCATAACTGTTAATCCATTTAATTCTCCAACCTTTGATCCTGTAGTTGAAATTAATAGTGAATCATCCTTTATTAGCCCAGTGTATAGTTCATCGTATTTTTTAACTCTTTCCTTTTGTTCAAATAATGCTTTTTCTATAAAGTTTTCTGTAATAAGTTTGGATTTTGCAATCTTGGCCCAAGTTGAAGCTTCACCAATAATTTCAAATAAATCATTAAACAATGTTGATATTTTTGTTTGATCTCCACTCATACGAGATGTGTATTCTACAACCTTTGCCATAGCATATTTATCCAAATGTAAAAGATCTACCTGTTCACAATAATCATGTATAATTCTAGCTAATTTATTAATATTTTCTTCATTTAATTCTGCTTTTTCTTCCCATTCAACCTTTATTTTAAATAAGTTCTTAAAATCCGAATCCATAGCAAGTAATGTTTGATATATTTCACTATCCCCTATTAGCAATACTTTTAAGTCTAGCGGAATTGGTTCTGGCTTTAATGATACCATTGCCATTGAAGTAGCTTGATCTATAGTGTTTTCAATAGATATTTCTTTAATTCTTAAAGCTTTTTTTAAAGTAGCATAACTTATACCATTTGTAAGCAAATCTCTTGCTTGAAATAAAATATATCCACCATTGGCTTTATGCAAAAGACCAGGTTTTAGCATTGTAAAATCAGTTTTTAAAGTTCCATAAAAATTTTCATATTCTAGTTTTCCAAATATATTTTGATATGAATAGTTTGAATCCATAATAACAGGTGCACCTTCTAGTTCACTGTTATCCACAAAAAGATTTATTCTATAATTTAAACAAGGATCTGATTGTTGCATTTGTGGCATTTGTATTTGTTGATTTGTTTGTTGTTTAGTATCTTCTTCTAAAAACACAGGAACATTTTTTAGTACATCTTGTTTAACATCATTTAAAAATTTATTTATTTTTTTATTTCTCTTATATTTTGTTTTTAATAAATTAATATGAACATTTACAGTAAGTAAAGCAACATTTGACTGCCATTCATTAATTTTTTTATCAGACATTCTTTCAATTTGTTTAATTTTTCCAATAATATCCATTATCATCTGTTGAACTGTTTCAGATTTTTCTTCATATTTTGCTTTAATTTCATCATCTAATTCATCAAATTCTTCTTCTTTTAATGCTTTACCATCTAAAACTGGCATCATATATATACCATTTTGAGCAGATTTAACTTGAAAATCATATTCCATTGCATCTTTTTCAAGTTTTTCCATGAGTTTTGCTCTTTTATCTTCAAATTCTTGTTTAATAATTGTCTTTTCTTTTTCAAAATCTTCATTATTAAAAGTATTTTTAATATCTTTTTTTATTTCCTTTGTAAATTCTTCCATATCTTCTTTAAATTCTTTACCTTGCCCTGCTGGAAGAGATACCGCAATTGGTTCATTCGGATTACTAAAATTATAAATATAACACCAATCTTGTGGAACTTTTTTCTTTTTGGCAATCTTTCTAAGATAGTTCTTTGTATACATAGTTTTTCCAACACCATTTGGTCCTTCTATGTAAAGATTATAACCTTTTATATCCACATTTACACCAAATTCTAATGCTTTAATTCCTCTATCTTGTCCAATTCCTGTAGTAATTGGCTCTAAATTTTCGGTAGTATCAAATTTAAAAATTTCAGGATTACAAGTCATTTTTAATTGTTTATAGTTTAATTCATTTTTATTTTTCATTTGTTACCTCCATACATTTTCTCAATTTGTATTATATACAAATTGAATTTTTTTATCAATA
>CAMZHI010000064.1 GCA_947306755.1 uncultured Clostridia bacterium
AGGATTTTTCAAGAAATTCTAGAAAATTTTAGAAAAGTCCAAAATGTGAAAAAGCACATGTCTGTAAGAATACGGCATGTGCTTTAAATTTTGTCAAATTCTATAAAATACGGAAAAATACCGAAAAAATTTCCAAGTTAAATTTCCAAAATTAATTTTTTATCTAAAAAAATTTCCAAAAAATTTCCCAAATTTTTTAAAACAGCTATCTCTTATCCAGACTGGGTTAGGAGGAACGCATGTTAAATTTTGTACCTCATAAATTTAACGAAAACTATAATAAAGTAAAATTTTATCGTGTAAATAAAGAGCTTTGTGAAAGCAAAGTATATAGCAAACTATCTCCCACTGCTATTCTATTATATTCGCTTTTATGTGATAGATTATCACTTGCATATAGTAACGCTAATGATGAAAAAATTTCCAAAAACAATAAATATTGTGATGAAGATGGAAATATGTATGTAATTTTTACGAGAATCGGTTTACAAGAGAAATTACATGTAGGTAAGTCTGCTATAGCTTCTGCATTTGAACAACTTAAAAATGCCAATTTAATTAAAGAAAAATTTCAAGGTCGAAATAGACCTAATAAAATTTATGTTGGAAAAACATTTGCAGAAATAAGTGAAGAATTTATAAAAGCGAAGTCTGAAAATCAGTCATCTGGTGATACGAATTCAAGCACTCCAGATGTCCGAAAATCAGATGCAAATAAGAATAGTATATTAAATTATGAGAATAAGAAAAAATCTTCTGCAAATTTTGAGCAAAGAGATTTCTCTGGTTATGATTGGGATAGTTTTTATGCAAATAAATATTAAAAGAAAGGTATGTAAAAATTTATGAAGAATTCAAATTTTAAAATAACTTATCATCAAGAAGGTGATTATTTAATTCCTGATTTAGTTATAAAAAAAGATAGACATCATTATCAAATTGGTAAATATGGATACTTAAGATTAGGCTTTTTAAAAAATCATAAACGAGGATTGTATTGCGAATTAAATCTAAAAAATGAACTTGATAAACATCTAATTGAAGTAGATAAAGAAGCAAATGAAAGAGTTAATATTATAATTGATCAACTAGCTAAAAAGGAAAATGTAAGCATACATCCTGACGGAAAAGAGCCACTATCTTGGACTCAAAAAATGAATAATATTAAAAATAGAGCTGAAGAAATTGTACTAAATGAGATTATATATTGTTAATAAAAAATGGATTTTCTTTGTATAAGCAAGCACTGAATTTGGGGACTGCAGATTTTGTCCACCTCAAATTCTATGTAATGGGATTATATCCCAAACCCTATAAAAAAATTTTTAATTGGAGGAATTTTAGATATGAATAATTTTAGAGAAGTTAATGATGATATGTTGAAAGATTGGTTGGAATTTAGAGACCAAACTGTATTAGCATATACTACAAAAGAGGATAAAAAACATACTATTGAATTTGATGAGATTTGTGAAAAGATTTTGAATAGTGTTCCAAAACAAAATAGAAATTTTATTCAAAAACAATTTAATCAACTTGATGATAATTTGATGGATTATATTTCTTATTGGAATGAGAAGTATTATAGAAATGGATTTTGTGATGGAGTGCAGTTAATTGTAAAATGTTTTGATAAATAGTGAAAGGCGAGATTAATTCTCGCCTTTATTGTTTTCAATTAGAAAGGTAACTGAGCACCTATTAGAACTTCCTCATCATATTCAAAATTTTTGTATTTCTTTAAATCAATCTTATTCCAATCTACATTGGCCTTTTCGATTATTTGATTATTATCATACTTTGCTTTTCCCCTATTATATAATTGATTATTTTTATCAATATTCTCTATTAACTTTTCTATTTGCTTTTGTTGCATTCTATTTAAATTTGGTCTAATAAGAATATCAAAACTTGAATCAGCTGCATCATAACTTGAACTATTTCCAACAGCTTCAATGTATTGATCAAATAATAAATACTCACGACCTTCTTCTTTTGATTTCTTTTCAAGTAATTCTCTGGTATGCCTATTTTTAAAATTATATGCATGAAGACCCTTTATATGTTCTTCAATATTTTTCGAAGTGAAATATGCTATTGCTTTATAATCATTATTTTTATTAATAATAACTCCAATTGCAATTCTATTTTCTTCTTTCAAATAATTAAATACTTCAGGAAAATAATATATGAATTCTACTAAATAAACCGCAATACTTTCATTATCACTTATATTGTTATATTTGTCTCTATCTATTTGCATATCTTCCATAATTTTTAATTTATTCTCTTGCATTATAAGTATCAATAACTCAAGGTTTATTTTTCTATTATCATTACAATCTTCATTATCTACCTTAAACGTTAATTTCCAAAAGTCTTTAAAAATACTTATTATCATATTTTTAGGTATTCTTTCAAAATATTTCTTATCTATATATTTTTTAAATTTTTCATTATCTTCAAGAAAATCTTCTTTTTTACTTGATATATCTTCTAATAAGTTATTTGTTATTTTCTTTATAAACAGTGGTGGCCTTATAAAAATGCCTACTAACATTTCCTTTATTAAGCCCAATGTTTTTTCTCTTGATGGTCTTATAAGTTCGTTATTTTGATTTAATGAAGGATGTGCTGAAAAATTTCTAACATTCTTTAAATCTTCAATATTAGTTAATACATATGGTTCAATAATATTAGTTTTATCTTTTATATTATCAATTAATTTATTTTCCCATTCTGAATTTTTTGGGTTATTCTCTCTCATTCTATTTATATCATTTAGTATCCCTTCTGCTGTCGAATCTGAATAATAATCTTTTAATTCTTCTAACTTGAACAATAAATCTGCGATTACAACAGAATATAGCATTACTATTGCTGATCTATAATTTTCATTGTAAAATGACCTTTCTACTTCCTCAAAATATTCCTTTGTTCTTGGAAAATATATTTGTTCTTTTAATTCTGATATACTTCTTTCCATTTTTGCCCCCAATTTTGTCTCATTACTTTTTTACATATATACATTCTTTATTTTTCACCATTATGTTACTTTATACCATAAATGTAATTATTTTACAATATATTTACATATCTTATATACAAATATTGAAAATGATTATAATTTCTTGTATAATAAAATCGAGGTGAGAAAATGAAAGAACTTCCTTACGATAAAACATCTAAAGAATCAATAGAAAAATATGCTATGAGCCTAAAAGAAAAAACTTTTAAAGATGTTTTATTAGATGATCCAAATATTACAAATGAAGATAGATCTGTTTTATTTGAATATTATAACAATTATAGAACCAAAGGCTCTTTAGGGCAATTAATTGAAAAGCATTTCTTCTTTTATGATATAAATAATCATTCAGAAGCAGATTTTAATGAAGCAGGTGTCGAATTAAAAGTTACTCCATATATAATTAAAACAAATGGAGATTTAAGAGCAAAAGAAAGGCTTGTCCTTACAATAATTAATTACATGAAAGATTATAAAGAAGCTGATTTCTTAAAAAGTCATGTGTATGAAAAATGTGCTTTAATGCTTTTAATTTATTATCTATATGAACCTAATAAAGAAAGATTAGACTATTTAATTAATTATATTAAACTTTTTCAAATTCCTGAAGAAGACTTAGAAATAATAAAAAATGATTATAAAATAATAATAGATAAAATTAAAAATGGAAAAGCTGAAGAAATTTCAGAAGGAGATACAAACTATCTCGGAGCATGCACTAAAGGAGCAAATGCAAATTCATTAAGAGAACAACCTTTTAGTGATGTTAAGGCTATGCAAAGAGCGTTTTGCTTAAAAAACTCTTATATGTCTTATATTTTAAATCATTATATAGTAAATAAAACTAAAAATTATGAAGCTGTAATAAAGGATGCAAATATACTAAAAAAACAATCATTAGAGGATTATATATTAAGCAAATTAAAACCTTATTATAATCAAGATATTGAATATTTAAAGTATAAATTTGATATTCCATATCAAGTAACTAATAAATCTTTTACATATTTATTAGCTAAAGGAATGTTAAATATTATTAATGAAAAAATCGAAGAATTTGAAAAAGCAAATATAAAAATAAAGGCTATAAGACTAAAGCCTGATGGTATGCCAAAAGAATCAATGTCATTTCCAACATTTAAGTATACAGAGATAGTTAAAGAAGAATGGCTTGAATCGGAGTTATATGAAACATTTTCAACTACAAAATATTTATTTATGATATATCAATATGTTGATGATGATACATTAATATTTAAAAAAGCAATGTTTTGGAATGTACCTGAAAAAGACCTAAATTCTGAAATAAAAAATGTGTGGGAAACTACAGTCGAAAGAATAAAAAATAATGAATATGATAACTTACCAAAAATATCTGAGAATCCTGTATTACATGTAAGACCACATGCACAAAATGCGAACGATACCTATCCTACTTTAGATGGAAAACAGGCTATAAAAAAATGTTTTTGGCTTAACGCAAGTTATATTAAGAAGCAGATTGAAGAAAGCGAAGATTAATCTTCGCTTTCAAATATTTTATTTAAACTATTTCCCATTTTTTCTATTAAACCTACTACTAATGCATTTCCCATACAAAAATATCTAAATCTCTCTGGCATTCCAGTATCCGTCCAATTATCTGGGAAACCATTTATTCTTTCTGTTTCAATCGGTGTTAATATTCTATAACATTTACTCTTTGGATCTTCTATTACATGGGTACTTCTATTCAGACTACCTTCACTTGTAAGCATAGTTCTTGCTGGTTTATCTAATGCATCAGGAAAGGCTATTGCGCCTTCTCTGAAATGATATTCATGTGGTGTTCCCGCCTTTCTTAAAATGTCTTTAGCACCTTTTAAATAATTCCATTTCTCTAGATTATCTCCCAACTTATATTTATCATCTACACCATCATATTGTACTATTTTACTTAATGGTTTTGATTCTATTGATATAGGCGTTACTTCTGTTGTATATATTTTTCCTTTTCTCATAATACCTGAATTTTTAAATTGCATTTTAAAATTATCTGATACATCTATCAAGTCTTTGTATTTAAAATCAATTTCTTTTGCATCAATATTAGTATTTATAGGAAATTCTTTAACAAAAAAGCCTTCATTTTTTATAATACTCTCTAATGATTCCTCTTTGATTTTGTTATAGTAATTTGTATCATTTTTGCAAGCAAATATAAATGTTCTTCTTCTTCTTTGAGCAAAACCATAATCTGCTGCATTTATTACTCTCCATTCAACTGTGTATCCAAGATCATTAAAACATGCAAGTATTACTCCAAAATCTCTGCCTCTTTGATTTGCTGGAGATTTTAATAATCTATCAACATTTTCTAGTAAAACAAATTTAGGTTTTTTAGCTTCAAGAGTATCTTTTATTTGCCACCATAATACACCTTTTTTTCCTTCCATTCCTTTTGCACCAGTTCTTGCTACTGAATAATCTTGACAAGGAAATCCTCCTACCAATAGATTATGATTTGGAATTGTATTTTTATCAACTAAAGATATATCTTCATTAACATATTTTTTTTCATTTCCAAAATGATTTATATAACAATCAAATGCATATTGAGATTTTTTCCCTGGTTCCCATTGATTAGCCCAAACTGTATTCCAGCTAGAATCTGATTTTTCTAAGCCGTACTCTAAATCCTCCAACACCTGCAAATAGTTCACAAACTGTCTTTTCCATTTTGTTCATCCTTTCTATATTTGCTATTATATATTTTTTTTATACTTTTGTAAAGATCTTTTGCAAAAATATTATAAAATATTTTTTAGAAAAGATCAACCCTTTTTCAAATAAACTTTTCATGCTTTATCTTATCAAACTTTTGTTTCTTTTACAAGAGTTCTTTATTATTTTTTATTTTTTTAATACTATTACGCCGAATTTTTATGTTTTTGCAAAACTTTTCGGCGTAATATTTGTTTATTGCACGTGTTTACAGACAAATATTGTTGATTTTTCATCTTTTTTCGGAACAATTTTATTTATAATATTAAAAATTAACCTAATCAGCTCCATAAGTTTATAGTTAAGGAGTGGGTTAGGTTAATTAGTATAATTTATAATTTTATCTAGACTTATTGGTTTAAAATCTGTAACATCGCAAGATATATTTATATGTTTCTCTAGAGAATATCTGCTTGGATCATATTTTTCAATACACTCATATAATTTTTTATTATGTATATGTCCGTGCAAATTTATAAAATCTTTTGGAATTTGACTGTCTGGTATAGGAACATGAGATAGTATTAATTTATACTCATCTAATCTAATAGGAGCATTTTTTAATACATTAAATCCAAAATCTTCATAAGTACTAGCGCCCCATTTATCGTGATTTCCTCTTATAAGATATTTGCTACCATTTAATCTATTAACTATATCAAGTATTAGTTCATTGCTTCCTAAAGCAAAATCTCCTAAATGATATATTATATCTTTGTCAGAAACTATATCATTCCAATTATTTACAAGATTTTCATTCATTTGTTCAATACTATTAAAAGGTCTATTACAATATTTAATTATATTTTTATGATTAAAATGTGTATCTGAAATAAAGTAAATCATCGTATATCGCCCCCATGAATCTTTTATTGTTAAATTGTAATTTTTAATTATTATCTACTTTGTCTTTTTTTAATACTTTTGTGATTATTATTCCTAAAACAAATCCTATAATTATACCTAATCCAATGTTATAACTTAAGTTGTAATTAATTGTATGTCCTAATCCAGTAATTGTAAATATTATTCCCATAATAGTCATAGCAATTAGAGAATATATTTGCAAAATGCATTTACCTCTATGATATATAAATTTATTTTTTATTAAATATATTAATGTTCCTATATATAGAGAACCCACTATACCAGTAAATGTATATACTTCTAATCCCCCAATATTTGTGTAACCTGACTTAAATAGTCTTATAAGATAGTATGTAATATTCATCAACGATAATACTATTATTGGACTTAAAATTGTAAAAATAAAATCTTTTTGAATAAAAGCTACTATACAAATAATCAATCCCCAAAATATAAATGATTGTGTTATTTTTATTAGCCAACTTATATTCA
>CAMZHI010000065.1 GCA_947306755.1 uncultured Clostridia bacterium
TTAATTATTCACTATTCATTATTCATTGCGACTTGTAAAGTCGCACATTTGGAGCCTAAAGTGAGGCTATTTGCGAAAAAATAGCAAATCATTACTTTAAGACTTTATTTTTAATCAACTGTATTTGTATTTTAGCATAGTTTTCAAAAAAAGTATATACAAATTTGTAAATTCGTTGTAAAATTCCATATTTTGTGATATTATTTTATAAAATCCAAATGTTGTCAACACTGTTGACACAAATAAAAACTGAGGGGAGACAATAGATATGGAAGAAAAACAAAATAAAAATGAATTAATAGATAAAATGTTAGAAAAATCACAAGAAGCCTTTTTACTAGCAATAGAAATATATAATAAACCAACAATAAAATATAGACTTGAGGGCTTTGCATTTTTTATTTGTAATGCTTGGGAACTTTTACTAAAATCATATATATTAAAGAATAACAATATGGATAGTTTATACTTCAAAAATAAGCCTGAAAGGACTATTGGACTTTCTGACTGTATAAAAAAAGTATTTACAAACGAAAAAGATCCAACTAGAAAAAATTTAGAAATAATTGCTGATTTAAGAAATACATCTACACATTTTATTATAAAGGAATTGGAAAATATATACTTGCCATTTTTACAAGCAAATACATTAAATTATTCCCAAAAGTTATTTGACTTTTTTGGATTAGATATAACTAAAAATATAGATACTTCATTTTTATCATTAGTCACAAATAATGCAAATTTGAATGATAATGAGATACTAAGCACATATGGAGACCAAATATTCAATAACTATAAAAAATTAAGACAAGAAGCAGCAAGTTTATTAGAAAATGAAAATAATAATAAACTTGCAATAAATGTTAATTTAAATTTAAGGGTAGTAAAAAATGCGAAAGATGCACAACTTACATTTGCAATCGCAAATAATGCAGAAGATGCTGTGTATATAGTTGACAAGATAAAAGATATAAATACCACGTTCCCATATTCTCAGAAAAATGCTAGAGAAATAATAATGAAGAACTTAAAAAGAAAAGATATAGAAATTAATTTACACCAAACTAATTTTAACTTAATTTGTAATAAATATAATCTAAAACAAAATGAAACATACTTCTATCATCATAATTTGACTGATAGATATGTATGTTCACAAAATTTAATAAACTTTGTTACAGATTTATTAACACAAAATCCTAACTTAATAGAAGAAATAAAGTTAGAAAATAAAAAAGTAGAGTTAACCCCAGGGGCAAAGGATTCTTGACATACAAATGTATATCTACTCCCATTCGGGAACCCAGCCTTATTCCTTCACAAGTTAACTCTTGTTATATATATTATACAATTTTTATTAAAATATTGCAAGTAAATTATAGAAAATGTTAAAATTATTTAATATTTTTGTAATATACTTGTAATATTATGTGCTTTTATTCTAATGTATCAACAATTTTCCATACATGACTTCCTGTTACTCTTGTTATTGTAACATTTGATAATTTTATTATAGGACGAACCCCAAGTGCAATAATGCTGGTGTTTCTTATAATACCATCGTTTTCCACAGTGTACAATCCATTAGCATTGTTATATCCTGGTGAAGCTAACCAGTAAATGCTACTTCCATGTTTACTGATATCTTTTGTATATTGGTCTAATCTGAATAACCCTGGTCTTTTATCTTGTGATACTTCTATTTGCCTTGTTGCTGTAGATGCATTTGAACTATTTACTACTATTGTTCCATTTATATCTTCTAAATTTACTTCTCTTATATTGCTTACATTTGCGTGTGCTTTAAACAAACTTTCTCCATTTGTTGTATTTCCTGCTGTAACTTCATTTCCATTTTTCCTTATTGATATATATCCCCCAAAATTCCATGTTTCACTGCTTTCAAACGCATTTCCTGTTCCGTTTATTTAATGTTGCTACTGTCCCTGTTACATTAAATATTACATTTTTAAAATTATAATATAATCCTGCTGCTGCATATAAATTATCTGCTGTATCATTATATCCATAATATTTTGCCATATAGTTACTTGCATTTATTGAATCACTTCCCCATTCTGATAATCTTGGCAAATAATATAATTTAGCTGGCACTCCTGTACTTATTATTTCTACATCTCCTGTATATGTTGCTGCTCCTGATGTTGATGTACTTGTTCCTAATGTTTCATCTGACGTTAACAATCTCCATCCTTTATTTTTAGTGTATACTGTTCCTGTATACACATCTGTATATTCTACATCATATTCTACATAACTATAATCTATAAATGGTGATGCTGTTATTGTTATTGTACAAGTATTACTTGATTCAACCTCTGTTCCATCTGGATTTATTGCTTTTGCTTTTACCTTTACTTTGTTTTCTCCTTGACGTGTTCCTGTTACTTCTCCTGTTGATGTATTTAGTGTAGCATAACTTTCACCTTCATCTAACACCCATGCTATTCTTGCTGCACTGTTTGATGGTGTTAGAGTTGCTGTTAGAGTTATTGAATCGTCTACCCCAACTGAATCTGTTGCTTTATCTACTTCTATTGCTGTTGCTAAAATTGGCTTATATTCTGATATATTTCCATCACTATCAACTATATAAATTCTTTTACTATTTGTAAAAGTGACAGAAATTCCACCATCTACTAATTCAGAGCTATAATTAGCATTTCCAATATTTTTATCTAATTCAGAATCTAATTTTTCTTTTGTAACATCACCATATTTATGTTTTACCATAGCAGACATTGCTGATGTTTGTAATATTTCTTTTTCTTCTGCTATATCAGTTTGTATTTTAGCATTTCCTGCCTGTCTTAATATACTATTATCCCCTGATAACATTCCAATACTGATTCCTGCCAAAATCAATAAAATTATTATAGTAACTACTAAACTAATTAATGTAATTCCATTTTTATTCTTCAACAATTTTTTCATAAAGAAACATTCCTTTCTTTCTTCATTTGATTTTCTATATCTAATTTACCATATTGTCTAAATAATTGCAAGTATTTTTAGGTGCATATTTATTTTATTTTTTAATATACAATACTTGCAGGAGGTAAGAGTATGAATAAGATAAAAATACCAGAAAATCATAGTGGAGTTAGCAAAACTCTTAGATTACCAGAGAATATAGTAGATGATGTGCAAAATCTTGCTAATCTCAAAAATTTATCTTTTAATAGAGTTGTTATTTCTCTATTAGAGTTTGGTTTGAATAATTTGTTTTTGGGGACACCTTCCAAAAACAGATTGAAAACCAAAAAAGAGAATAAAAAATTAAGAGTGAATAATAGTAGAAGATATGTTTATAAATATCATTAGGGTTAAAAAATTTTTAATGAACAATGAATAATTAAAAATGAATAGTGAATAATTCCAAATGTGCTCTTATTTATTTTATTGAGCTTCTTCATTTTTAATTATTCACTATTCATTATTCATTGCGACTTGTAAAGTCGCACATTTGGAGCCTACAACGGGAATCGAACCCGTGACCTCTACCTTACCAAGGTAGCACTCTACCGACTGAGCTATGAAGGCATATACCAACAATTTGCATTATACATAATAATAGTTAAAAAATCAAGATTTTATTGACTTTTTTTTATAAAAGTTATAAAATATGATTACAATTTAAAGCTTAATAAATATATATTTTAGAATGGAGTGCGCAAGCCGCCCAACCGGAGCGAAGCGCAGGGCGACTGGAGCAATTGACAGATATCGTTCAATTATATAATTTATTATATAATTGAACATAAGGAAATTGCGACACCAAACGAAATGATAAAATATATATTTATTAAGCTGTGAATTGCAATTATACAGGAAGTAGGATGTGTAAAAATGAAAATTGGAATAGTAGGATTGCCAAATGTTGGTAAAAGTACCTTGTTTAATAGTATTACAAAAGCTGGAGCAGAATGTGCAAATTATCCGTTTTGTACAATAGAGCCAAATGTTGGAGTAGTTGCAGTTCCAGACGAAAGACTACAAGTATTAGCTAAAATGTATAATACTAAAAAAGTAACACCAGCAGTTGTAGAATTTGTTGATATTGCAGGATTGGTTAAAGGTGCAAGTAAAGGAGAAGGGCTAGGAAACAAGTTTTTATCACATATTAGAGAAACAGATGCTATAGCAGAAGTTGTTAGATGTTTTGATGATTCAAATATAGTTCATGTAGATGGGAGTGTTGATCCAATTAGAGATATAGAAACTATTAACCTAGAGCTTGTTTTTGCAGATATAGAAACTGTTCAAAAAAGACTAGAAAGAGCAACAAAAATGCTTAAAGCTGATAAGAAATATCAAACTGAAATAGATTTGCTAAATAGAATCAAAACAGCATTAGAAGCAGGAATACCAGCACGAAATCTAGAATATAATGAAGAAGAGTTGCCAATAGTTAAAGATTTGTATTTACTTACAAATAAGCCATTTATTTATATTGCAAATGTATCAGAAGAACAATTACAAGATATAAAAAATGATGGAAATGTTAAAAAAGTTAAAGAATATGCTGATAAAGAAAAATCAGAGGTAGTAACATTATGTGTTAAAATAGAAGAGGAGCTATCAACATTAGAAGAAGATGATAAAAAAGAGATGCTAGAAGCACTTGGAATTCTTGAGTCTGGTTTAGACACATTAATAAAGAGAAGTTATAGCTTATTAGGGTTAATGTCATTTTTAACAGCAGGAGAGCCTGAAGTTAGAGCATGGACAATAAAAAAAGGAACAACTGCACCAGTTGCTGCAGGAAAAATACATTCAGATATTCAGAGGGGGTTTATAAAAGCAGAAGTTATTTCTTATGATGATTTAATAAAAGAAGGCTCAATGTTGCAAGCAAAGGAAAAAGGTTTAGTTAGGCAAGAAGGAAAAGAATATATAATGCAAGAAGGAGATATAGTATTATTTAAATTTAATGTGTAGATGTAATGCAAATGAAATATTCTTGTAATTTAATTGTAACATAAAAAAAACAAAAAAACATTTGACATATGTTAAAAAATGTTGTAAAATAGAATATGAGTTAACAAAGGAGAGATTAATTCAAATAAAGAATAAGGAGAGATTGTTAAAAATGAAAAATATTAAAATGTTAAAAAAATTATTTGTATTAGTAATAAGTATAGGATTGATATTTGCTTTTTCAAATTTTGCTTATGCAGCAGATGAAGATCCATTTTTTGAAATAACACCTGAAAATACTTCTTCAAATGAATCAACAAATGAATCAACAAACACATCAACAAATGAAACAGCTAATACTTCAAATAACAATACAGCTAATACAGATTCAAATAATTCATTATTTTCAAATACTGAAAGTAACAATACAGTTACTAACAATAATAATTCAACACTTACGACAAATAATGGTATTAACAATACAAACACATCAAATAATGTTACTAATAGAAGTGTTACTAATACAGAGACACTTGCTAAAACAGGTTTGTCAGATTCAAAGGGAATGCTTTCTTTAATTGTAGTATTATGTGGAATATCAGCTATTTATTCTTATAAAAAAATAAATGATTATAAGAAATTATAAAAAAATACATAAAAGAGGCAATAAAGTTTTATTGCCTCTTTTTTTACTCTATGTGTGAATTTGAAGGGAGAAACAATGAAAAAGAAATTTATTAATATGGTTCTTTTTTTTATATTAGTAGCTCTAATTATTGGAATAGTTGTTTTTGGTTTATTTATATATGAAGAATTTTTTGAAGAAACAACAAATCCAGAAGTTTACAAGGTTGATAAAATATATACAGAAGATCCTGATGTTGAAAAAAATATTACGAATGCTACTGGAAGTATTGGAGAATTAATCTCAGGAGATATTCAAGAAGAAGTATCTAAAAATCAAATTTCGCAAAACAATAATCAAAAGAGTATAAATAGTTTTTTTTATAATCAACTTAATAATAATCAAAAATTAATTTATGACGGATTAATGCAAAATAAACAATACTTAAAACAAGGAGATTATATAATAAACTTTAAAGACATTTTTACAGAGACACTTTCTAAAGAAAATGGTGCTGACATTTTAGGAGATGATTATCAAACAGCAATTGAGGCATTTACACATGACAATGTTGATATTTTTTATTTGGATGTTAATAAAATGTTCCTTAATATAGAAACTTCGACTAAGTTCTTTAAAACAACTTATAATGTTTATATTTCTGCTGCTAAGGATTCAAATTATTTGTCAAATGAATTTCAGTCCACAGAAAAAATAGAAAATGCCATTATAATGATAGAAAATGAAAAAAACAATATTTTAAACAATTTAAAAGGTACAGATTATCAAAATATATTATATTTACATGATTATTTAGTAAATAATATAGAATATGATTCATCATATAAACAAACAGGTAGTTATACAATTTATGGAGCTTTAGTTGAAAAGAAATGCGTTTGTGAAGGATATGCAAAGACTTTTAAATATTTATCAAATTGTGCAGGCTATAATTGTGAATTAATACAAGGAACAGCAACTAATAATTCTGGGCAAACAGAAAATCATGCGTGGAATTGTATAAAACTTAATGATGTATGGTACGGGATAGACGTAACATGGGATGATCCAATTATAATAGGTGGAAACGGAAGAACAAATAATGATATCCAATATAGATATTTTTTAAAGGGAACAAAAACAATTAATAGAGATCACAATATAGAGTATCAGTTTTCTGATAATGGAAAAACATTTTTATATCCAAATTTAGTTGAATATGATTATTAAAAAAAACTAGCCAATTGAAATGCACCCCGTTTAGTAGACACAATAAAAAAGACTATTGTGTTAAAATCTA
>CAMZHI010000066.1 GCA_947306755.1 uncultured Clostridia bacterium
GATCTTCCTAATATACTTATTTCATTAACATGCATTCTAATAATTGTTCCTGTATCAGAAATTAGCATAACATCTTGAGAATCATCTGCTATTCCTACTCCTACTAGTTCTCCTGTTTTTGGAGTTATTTTATAGGTAATAACACCTTTTCCACCTCTTTGTTGAACTCTATATTCATCAAGTTCAGTACGCTTTCCAAATCCATTTTCTGTAATTGCAAGAAGCGTAGCTTTTCCTCCTGAAACAATTGATTCCATGCCAATTATTTCATCATCTTGAGAAGTCCTCATTCCAATTACACCTTGTGAAACTCTACCAATTGGTCTAACATCTTTTTCATCAAATGTAATACATAATCCTTTTCGAGTAACTAAAACAACATTATCTTGACCATCTGTTAATTTTACAGATATAAGCTCATCTTCTCCTTTTAAAGTTATGGCAAGAAGACCTGTTTTTCTTTCTGTATTATATTCTGTTAAAGCTGTTTTCTTTATTAACCCATTTTTAGTTGCCATAAGTAAATATTTGCCTTCAGCAAAATTTTGAATTGGAATAACTGCTGAAATCTTTTCTCCAGCATCTAAACTTAAAAGATTTACAATAGCTGTTCCTTTTGCTGTTCTACCAGCCTCTGGAACTTCATATCCTTTAAGTTTATACATTTTACCTTTATTTGAGAAGAATAGTATCAAATCATGTGTTGATGATGTAAATATTTGTTTTACAAAATCACCTTCACGTGTTGCAATACCTGTAATGCCTTTTCCACCACGTCTTTGACTCTTGTATGTATCAATTGGCATTCTCTTAATATAGCCAAAATGTGTTAGGGCAATAACAACTTGCTCTTCTTTTATTAAATCCTCAACATTTATCTCACCTTCAGCAGGAACTATCTTTGTTTTTCTATCATCACCAAACTTATCTCTAACCTTAATTAACTCTTCTTTTATAACTTCAAATACTTTATGCTCACTATTTAGGATTTCACGTAAATATGCAATAAGCTTCATTAGTTCTGCATATTCTTCTTCAATCTTTTCTCTTTGTAAACCTTGAAGTGTTCTTAATCTCATATCAAGTATTGCTTGTGCTTGAATATCTGATAGGCCAAATCTTTCCATCAATCTTTCTTTAGCATTATCATAAGATGATCTGATTATTTGAATTACTTCATCTATATTATCTATAGCAATTCTTAATCCTTCTAATATATGTGCTCTTGCTAGTGCCTTATCAAGCTCAAATTGAGTTCTACGAAGGGTTACATCTTTTCTATGCTCCAAATAATAATCCAAACATTGTCTTAGTGTAAGGATTTTAGGCTCTCCATTAACTAGGGCTAGCATTATTACCCCGAAACTAGTTTGCATTTGTGTGTTTTTATATAGTTGGTTTAATACAACTTGTGCATTTGCATCTTTTTTAAGCTCTATTACAATTCTAACTCTTTCTTCTCTATCTGATTCATCTCTGATTTCAGAAATTCCTTCTAGTCTCTTTTCTTTAACTAGATTTGCCATATTTTCAATAAGTTTTGCTTTATTTACTTGGTATGGTAAAGAATGAACTACTATTTTTTGTCTATTTCCAGCCATTTCTTCAATTTCTGCTTCAGCTCTTAAAGTGATTTTTCCACGACCAGTTCTATATGCTTCTTTTATTCCCTCTATTCCAAGAATTAATCCTTCTGTAGGGAAATCTGGTCCTTTAATAATCTCCATTAAAGCCTCATCAGAAACTTCATCTTCATCAATAATCTTAATAAGTCCATTTATAACTTCAGTTAGATTATGTGGTGGGATATTTGTTGCCATACCTACGGCTATACCTGATGAGCCATTAACAAGTAGAGCTGGAATTTGTGCTGGAAGTACTGTTGGTTCTTGAAGTCTATCATCAAAATTTGGCATAAAATCAACTGTGTTTTTTTCAATATCCGTAAGCATTAGCTCTGCAATTTTAGACATTCTCGCTTCTGTATAACGGTAAGCAGCTGGTGGATCACCATCTATTGAACCAAAGTTTCCGTGTCCATCAACTAACATATATCTCATTGAGAAATCTTGTGCTAAACGTACTAAAGCATCATAAACTGATGCATCTCCATGTGGATGATATCTACCTAAAACATCTCCAACTGTTGTTGCAGATTTTCTATATGGCTTGTCTGGTGTTAAGCCATCTTCATGCATAGTATATAGAATTCTTCTATGAACAGGTTTTAAACCATCTCTAACATCTGGAAGTGCACGAGCAACTATAACACTCATTGCATAGTCAATGTAGGCTGTTCTCATTTCCTCCTCAATGTCTCTTTCTATTATTTTTCCGTCTGTTCTTTCTGCCATGAATTATTACCTCTTTTCAAAAAATTTGTTTTGCTTTTTTGCTGTTTTTATTTACGCGTGCTTTACTTTTTGTATTATACTAAAGATAAAAAATTTTTGCAAGGAAATTTTTAAAAAATGCTAGAAAAGTTACAGTTCTGTTGTAAAAACTAGAAGTCCGCGCAGGGCGATACTTTTTATTTTTAACGATGGCCTCGGGGGGACCGCTGAGGGCTGTTAAATGCGTTAGCATTATTACAGCCCCAGTGGGAAGGCCTGAGAAGAAAATAAAAAGTTTTGCCCGTTGCAGGACAAGTATAATTATATTCTGAACTGTAACAAAAAAACTTCGTAAAATTGAACGAAGTTTTAATCTTGCAACAATTCTTTTTTAGAATACTCTTCTGGCTTTTTTCCAACATATATTCTGCTTTTTCTTAAAACAAAAATAAATAATATTAAAAATTGAAGTCCGAAAAAAGCAACTATGTATCCTTCATAAATAAACTTAGATGCTATTGAAGCATATAACAAGCATAATCCAGTAATAAAATCTTCAATAAATATTTTTGCTCCTGATATTTGTGTCCTTTTCTTAAAATTAGTAAAATTCTTTAGATACTTTTTGATTAATACATAATATGGGCCTTTACATACAAAAGTAACTATAATCATTAATATTGCAATAAACCTATTTAATCCTATAAATCTATTCATTAATAATATTATTCCAGAGATAAAAAAAGCATATGTATATGGCAAAATAATTTTTTCAAGTGTTTTATTTCTATATTTTTTATGGATTTTGCCCGAATACCTTGTACTTATTGCAGAAATAAATGTTCCGGATTGCAAAAATTACACCAAAATATTTTTCCTCAACACCTACTCTTAATAACACTATATTTTTTAAGGTATTATAAACATATAACATTCCAATAAAAAAACCATTAATAATCAGTAAACTCATTATTCGTTTTGATTTACCAATAGACTTTAATGAATTTTTTAATTCTCCAAATTCAGTTTTTAAAGTCTTAACATTTTTATCTTTCTTTATATCTTGAAATTGAGTTGATATTATCAAACATAGTATTGTTATTACTATACATAAACAAATCGGAAGATATGGATTTAAGACATATAAAAAACCTGATAATAAGCAAGAAATTGTATCTATAATATAGAATTTTGAATTTGCTTGAGATTCTATTTTTGAAAAATTATCACCTCTTCTGTCAGTTTTTATTATTGAATCATAAAGCAAGTCACTTTCACACAATTCTTTCAAATCAAATCCTAGTGCACAAAACGCTGATGATATTAATAATGCTATAATATTTTTAAAACCAAGTAGTATTATAAGACTAATTATAAGAAATACATTCCCTAAAATTAGCATTCTTCTTTTTCCATATTTTTGTACATACATTTGACAAAAGATATAAAATAATAGTTTAAACAAAATATAGCTAGTTTCAATTAAAAATATTTGATAATTTACTAATTCTTTTTGATTTATATAAAACAAAAAGATAGTTGCATAATAAAACAAAAAGTCTAGTGCAATAGCTTCATATATTTTATAAATTCTAATATTATCTTTTCTCTTCTGAACATCTTTTAATTCTTCATAAGTCAAATTCTTTTGTTTTTCTTCCATATTTACCTCTTTTAACTGTTTATATAAAAAAAATTATAATTCAATTATAGTATATCACAAATCAATTATTTTTCAATACATTTACTCTATTGATTCTATTTCCGCATATATTGTATTTATAACATTATCTAAAATATCTTTAGGTAGTTTTTCAATGAATTCATATTTTCTTTTTCTTAAATCTAAAGATTTAAGATGTTCGCACAATATTACTCCCTTAGTTTTTGTTCTTTCATCTAATGCAATATGTAAAGGAAATTTATTATCTGTATCTGTATTTGTAATCGGACATACAATAGCAAGTTTTGCTTTTTCATTAAAAATATTATTACTAATTACTACTGCTGGTCTATATCCAGCTTGTTCATGTCCGACTTGTGGATTAAAATTTAGTTCAATTATCATTCCTTGTTTTACCATATTTCTTCTCCTGTTGGTTCTCCCCATTCTATTTTTTCTGGTTCATATACATCATTATAGTCTTTAAATAATTCCTTAATACTTTTTCTTTCATTTTGCTTTTCAATAATTATTTTTCCATCTTTTATATCTATTGTTAGTGGCTCGTTTTCCTTCCACTCTAAACTTTCTAATATCGCTTTTGGAATTCTAACTCCTTTACTATTTCCCCATTTTTGTATTTTTGTTATCATAGCTTTACCCTCCTTAGAAAAGTATATACTTAGTATATACTTTTCTTTTAGGTTTGTCAATCCATTAATTATCTCATTTTTTTCTTTCAACTTTCTATTATTTCTTCCTTCCTTTATCTTTTTATATATCATAAACTATACTTTGCAATTATATGCTCATTTTAAAGAATTGTTTTATATCTTTATAAGATTAAAGCATTGTTAATTCATTTTTTAATTAATTTAGTTTTCCTGCTAATTCTATTTCCTCTTCACTTAAATTGAAGTTTTGTCCATTATTTCTAATTAACTCATGAAGAGTTTCAACTTGTCTTGCATTTTTTAATGTGTTTTCTAACGGAACTAATTCTTTTAAACTACTTTCAATTTTTTTATATTCTTTCTCCATTCCATTAAAGTCTTTTTTATTGTAAAACTCTTTCCAATTATTTATATATTTATCAACTAAATTAACTTTTGAAACTTGGTTGTTTAAAGTAGCTTCAATATTTCTTTCCACACTATTTAAAATTGAACTCTTTCCATTTTTTAAAATATAACTAAAAGATGAATTAATTTTGCCAGATTTTTCACCCTTTTCAATTATAGTATCAAAAACATTTGATATTTTATCTATTATTCCACCATTTTTAATAACTCTTTGAACTTGTCCTATATCTTCAAAGTTTCCAGATAATATACCTATAGCTTGTTTTCCTGTTTCAACAACATTGTCTACAGACTTTTTTATACCATCTTTTAAACCTAAATTTATTAAGTTATTTTTTAATTCAATTATTTCATCTTCTACTAAATCTGGTAATAAATATCTTAATCCAATATCTATTCCATTATTAATTGTCTTCCACAATGTTGAATTTAAAAAATTCTCTCTTCTATTATTTTTTTCTAAATTTAAATTAATGTTATTTATTAATTCCATATTATTTAATTATCCTTTCTTCTAATTATTCATTATTTACTATTCATTATTCATTACTAATTTCCTCACACCTCTCACTTCTATTTAAATATTTTATTAAGAATTTGATTATACATCGTTTTCAACTTTTTATTTTCTTTAACAAAACCATTTTTTTCATTATTTATAAAATCACAATAATTATCAAATTTAATTTTTCCAATTATATTAAATTCTTTAAATAAATTTTTAGAAATATTTATATTTGGAGAATATTTATTTATTTTATTAAAAATAATATAAATATTATTTGAATTAATTTTATTTTCATAAATTAATTTATTAATTATTTTTTTATTTCTTATCATTTTTTCTGTTTGTGCTTCAATAATAATAATTAATTTTATATTTAAATAATTACATTTTTCTATTTCTAAATAATTATTAATATTAATTTCTTTAAAATTAAATAATTCTTTATTTTCAATTATATTTTTCAAATTATTTATAATTAAAGTCTTACCAGAAAATTCTTCACCTAGAATTGCAATATTCTTATTATTAATATTATTAATATCATTTTCCAAAAAATTATTATTTTTAAATTTTAATATTTCTTGATCTTTTTCATTTATTATTTTTTTTAATTTAATTATTTCTTCATTTAAATTGTTTTGGTTATTAATTTTTATATTTTTTATTTTATTAATTAAATAATTAATATTTATTTCATTAATATAAAAAATATCATTTATATTTTCCAATTTTAATATTTTTTCTAATTCATCATTTTTATTTTCTAAAATAAAAAATATAATTATTTCATTATTAATTATTTTTATATTTTTAATTAAATTAATTAAATCTATTTCACCTGATATTTTTTCATAAATAATTATTAAATCTATTTTATTATTTTTTTCTAAATATTCTAAAAT
>CAMZHI010000067.1 GCA_947306755.1 uncultured Clostridia bacterium
AAAAATCATTAAAAAAGGTGCTTTTTTATATATTTTTGATGAGGTGATGTTTCCAGCTAACCCCATTGAAAAAAAGGTACTTATAAAATTATAAGAAAATCGTAAAATAGTATTACGATTTAATTAGATTCAGGAATTTGGTACAATAATTATAGGTTGGTGATTAGAATGGAATATAAAGTATTTGAAGAACAAGACATTGAATTAATGGAAGATGTATTAAAAGATGATAATATGATTTTTAATAAAGGATTTCTTAATTGTTTTATAAATGATAATAATGCTTTTGGATTTATTGCTAAAGATAATAATAATATAGTTGGATTTTCATATGCTTATACTTTACTAAAACCAGATGGAAAAACAATGTTTTACTTGCATTCAATTGGTATGCTCCCTGATTATCAAAATAATGGCTATGGTACAAAATTAATGCAATTTATAAAAGACTATTCAATTAAATTAGGATGCTCTGAAATGTTCGTTATAACAGATAAAGGAAATCCAAGAGCATGTCATCTATATGAAAAACTTGGTGGCAAAAATGATTACGAAGATGAAGTTGTTTATGTATTTGATTATATTAAAGGTGATGAATAATGGATAATATTAAAAATATATTAGAAGAAAAGTTTAATATTTCAATTGATAGCATAAAACAAATTGGTGAGGGTTATGACAGTAAAGCATATTTAGTTAACGATGAATATATATTTAAAATTAAATTTAGTGCTAATAAGAAAAAGGGCTATGAAAAAGAAAAAGCAATTTATGATTTTTTAAATAGTAGATTAAATACTGATATAAAAATACCTAATATAGAATACTCATACATAAGTGATGAAATATCTATTTTAGGTTATAAAGAAATAAAAGGTAAATTTCTAAGCTCCAAACTATATTTAACTTTATCACAGGAAGAAAAAAGTCAATTAAAAAAAGATATAGCTAACTTCTTACGATCAATGCATGATTTAGATTATTCTGAAATTAGTTCATATACAATTGATAATAAACAAAATGTTTTAGAAGAATATCAATTATTAAGAGATACCATTTATGATAGTTTAACTGACATAGAAAAACAATATATAGAATCATTTATGCGAAGATTAAATACTACTGATATATTTGATGGTAAAAAATGTTTATGCCATAATGATTTTAGTTGTAATCATTTATTATTAGATGATAATAATAGGTTATGTGGTATTATAGATTTTGGAGATTCAGGTATTATAGATGAATATTGTGATTTCATTTATTTATTAGAAGATAGTGAAGAAGAATTAGGACATGAATTTGGTGAGGATGTATTAAGATTATATGGGAACATTAATATTCAAAAAGCAAAAGAATATCAAGATGTTGTAGAGCAATACTACCCAATTGAAACTATCATCTATGGAATAAAAAATAATAAACAAGATTTTATTGATAATGGAAGAAAAGAAATATACATAAGAACAAAAAAATAACAAGTTAAAATATTCGTAATATTAATATATTTCGATTAACCATATGGCCCGGAGACTATAATTAATGTTTGATACCGTTTTAAGGTAACCATAAAATTGAATAAAAAAGACGGAATTATACTAAATTTCGTCTTTTTTATTCAATAATTGAGTAGAAATAGAGTGATTCCTATGGATAATAAAACTAATATAAATTGGTTGTAATTATTTTTGTGGACCCCCTCATACAATTTCTTTGTTTTTCAACGAATTTTTGATATTTAGATATTACACTTTTTTGCAAAAAAACATTAAAAAGTGTTTTTTATGCGAAAAAATTGAAAGGAGAAAGAGAATGAATAAATGTGAAGTAATAGTAATAGCTAACCAAAAAGGTGGTGTAGGTAAAACTACTACTGTTTTCTCTTTGGGAGTCGCATTAACAAAATTAAATAAGAAAGTGTTATTAGTTGATGCTGATTTTCAAGGAGATTTAACTACTTATGCTGGGTGGCATAATACAGATGATATTCCAATAACACTTGCAACTTTAATGGAAAGATCTGTTAGAGATTTAGATATAAAATCTAAAGAAGCAGTTAAATTAGCAATAAAAGAAGACTAGTCTTTTTTATTTATACCAAACACCTTTATTATTTAAATGCTTTTTTAATTGCCATGAACTTTCTATTTCTTGTTGACTTGAAAATCTATCATCTTTTGAATATTCTAAAATACTCATAGCAAATTCCTTATCTTCATCACTTAAATTATTAATTATATCTTCTGATATATATGGCATAAAAAATTTTTGATTATTTGATTCGTAATCAAACAAAAATCTTGATATAAATTCACTAGAATGAAATGACTCATTACTAAATAATGGATTAATACCATGAATTGGTCTAGCTGTCTTTCTTTCATATGGTAAGTGTATAAAATTTATATAATTATTATAAATAATAATAAGATTGTAGTCTCTATTAGTAATCATCCTAAATGATTCATCCAAAAAATCAAGTAATTTTTCAGGCTTATATTTTCCTTTAATACTACTCTTGAATTTTATTTCTATTAAGTTATCGTTATCATTTATTTTATTATATTCAGAAAACACTGCAAACGTTCCAGGTTTATTCGCATTAGAATTACCAAACTTTCTAGCCCAATATCTTTCCCCAGTAATTCCAAACTCTTCACTGCTATAGGACTCATTATATCTAGTAAATGATAAATCTTGTGTGTTAACATTAGTTTCATTTTTTCCAAATACATTGTAATAAGAAACTCTTACACAATTAATTGGTAAAGAATTATATTTTCCATCTTCTATAGTTGGTGGTTTTGGATTTTTATAATCATATGTCATTTTTATTCCTCCTTATCTAATAATAAAACCAGTTCTATAAATAGTACTGGTTCTACAAAATCTAATAAAAAAACCAGTTCTACAAATAGTACTGGTTCTACAAAAACATTTTTTTAAGACATATTCAAATAGACCCATTACTACGTAATCGATTTAATAATAAGTCTAATAATAGGTTGTTATAGCTATAATATGTCATAATCTCTCTCCTTGTTTTATAATTATACAAATCATCTAAATAAATGTCAAATACTTTAATATTATAAAATAAAAAACTTATTCCAATAAGATATAAAAATAGATTAAAAGAAGTAATGAATAAGTAGGTGATTTATATGAATAACGAAAATAAAACAAATATAAATTGTCTGATAACGCTTTTTGTAACACTATATAAATGATATAAAAAAGACGGAATTATACTAAATTTCATCTTTTTTTTATGGTATAATTTTATTGATTTATTAAAAAGGAGCTGATCCAAATGAATAAAAATAAGTACTTATTAAACAAAAATAATGAAAAAATATATGTAGAAACTTATACACCTGATAATGCAATACAAACAATATTTTTTTGCCATGGAATAACAGGATGTAGAAAAGGAAGAACTATGAATGACAGTTATTTCCAAGATTTAGCAGAGAGACTTATGAAAAATAATTTTAAAGTGGTTTTGTTTGACTTTTCAGGGCATGGAGAGAGTGAAGGAAATGATTATGATGTTACATTATCTAAAAGTGTTTCTGAATTAAAGTTAGTTTTTGATAATGAAGTACTGGATAAGAATAATGTAAGTTTTTTAGCTTTTTCTTATGGCGCTGCAGTATTATGCAAATTTTTAAGTGAAAATAAAGATATTAATCCAAACAAAATTGTTATGTATAGTCCATGTTTATATCCACTAGACAGTTGTTTTCTAAATAAAGACTCAATATTTGGGAAAGATATAGTTGATGCTTATAATAGTAGATTGTTAGAAAAAAATGGTTTTGTGATAGTAGGCGCTAAAAATTTTAAATTTGGAATGGGCATGATTAATGAAGGGAGAGGTTTCTCGCCAGATTATTTAAAAAAATATAGCGACAGAATGTTAGTTTTATCTGGCAGGAATGATATAATACTAGATACAAAATATAATGATGAGTTTTGTATAAAAAACAATATAAAAGAAGTTTACTTTAATGCATCGCATTCATTATTTGAAGAAATAGAAGATGTATTTAAAGATACTATAAATTATTTTATAAGTAAATAGAAGGAGTAAGTTTTATGAATAAAGATTTGACTTTTAAATATGAAAAAGAAATAGAAAAAAATAAATTAGTAGAATTATTTAATTCTGTTGGTTGGAAATCAGCAGAATATCCTAATAGATTATATAACGCTATTAAGAATAGTGGATATGTGATGTCTGCTTGGAATGGCGATGATTTAATTGGATTAATATCTGCTATTGATGATGGGGCAATTAATGTTTTTATAACATATCTATTGGTTAAACCTGAATATCAAAAACAAGGACTTGGAAAAATTATGATGAATGATTTTTGTAAAAGATATGAAGGCTTTGGAAGAAGAATAGTATCTACTGAATTAGATAAAGAAAAATACTATAATAAATTTGGCTTTACTATAGATGGCATAGTAATGTTTAATAAAGATTGGAAAGAAGATTTTAGAGATTAGTAATTATAAAAAGAGTAGATCCAAATGAATAATGAAAATAAAACTAATATCAATTGTCTGATACCGATTTATAGTAACTTTTCAAAAGTTCCTTTAATTATAAGGATTTACAAGGATTAACATCTTGCATGTTTTATTAAAAAACACTGAAAAATGATATAAAAATGTCAAAAATACCTAAAAATGGGTATTTTTTTATTAAGAATTGAGCAACTGATACCACCGTTGACACTACATATAAATAAGGGTTTTACTTTTTTAATGCTTTTTATCAATGGTATCAAATCACGCAATGTAAACTGTTAAAAGTATGTTATAATATTAAATAAGGTGAAATGTATGAAATTAAAAGTGTTAGAAGACAATAATACTTTTATAAATATGTATTATTTAGGAGAACCAGCAGTTAGTTATTATATTGAAGATGATAATGATAAAATCTTATTCGATGTGGGTTATTCAGATGCATTTATGAAAAATGCTAAAAAAATGAATATTGACTTAAATAAAGTTAATAAGCTAGTAATATCTCATGGACATAATGACCATACTGGAGGATTAAAATGTTTTTTTAAAGAAAGGAAAAATATAGAATTAATTTCACATCCAGAAAGTTTTAACTATAAAGAAGATGCTACTGGATTATATATTGGAACATCTTTAACTAAAGATGAACTTTCTAAGGTATGTGCTTTAAATCTTTCTAAAGAACCATTTAGAATTAGTAATCATATTACATATTTAGGTGAAATTCCACAATTGAATGATTTTGAACCTAGATATACGATTGGAAAAACAATTATAAATGATGAGAAAAAAGATGATACTATTGAAGAAGATTCTGCAGTAGTATATCAAAGTGAAAAAGGTTTATTCATTATTACAGGATGTTCACATAGTGGAATATGTAATATAATTGAATATGCCAAAAAAATTTGTAATGAAACAAAAGTATATGGTGTTATAGGCGGATTCCACTTGTTTAAAAATGATGGAAGATTGCAAAATACTATTAAATACTTTAAGGATAATAATATAGAACTATTATATCCTTGCCATTGCGTTTCACTTGAGGCTAAAGTAGAAATAGCCAAACAAATGAAAATTAATGAAGTTGGTGTAGGGTTAGAATTAGATATAAAATAAAGAAATTGATCCAAATGAATGATGAAAAAGTGTTTCAAAAGAGCAATATCAATTGCCTGATAACGCTTTTTGCAACACTTGTTAAGAAAAAAGGTGAAATAATGAAATATATAATGCAAAATGCTGATTCAAATTACAGTAAGATAATAGATACTATTATTAATAATAGAAAAAAAGAAATATTTGATTTCTTTAACTGTAGAGAAGTTGAATTACCGTTTAATATATATGTTTATGATAGTATTGAAGAATTAGTTAATGGATTACGAAAGAGAGGATTTAAAAATAATCTGGATTATATGTGTGCTTGTCATAAAGATGAAGACAATTCATTAAACTTTTTTGAACCAAAAGATAATCCAAATGAGAATGAGTGGTCTAAAGAAGAATATAAAAATGTAATATTTCATGAATTAATACATGGAATCCAATTTACTATATTTGGTTCAACTCCAGAATGGTTAAATGAAGGTATAGCAAAGTATTTAGATGGTACATATTCTAAAG
>CAMZHI010000068.1 GCA_947306755.1 uncultured Clostridia bacterium
ATGGAATTTTATTTTATATAACAAAAGGAGATAACAATGAAGTTCCTGATATACATAATGTTAAATTCAGTCAAATAGAAGGAAAATACATTGGGAAAATTCCTAAAGCAGGAAAAATTTTAACATTATTAAAAAACAAAAAAATATTTTTCACCATAATAACAATATTAATACTATCATTTATATTACAAAGAAAAAAAATAAAAAGAAAAATTGAAAGAAAAGCAAAAAGAGAAAAATTTGAAAAATCCAACACTTTTTAAAAAAATGATGGTTGATAAATATTTTTAATTAGTGTATATTAATTATAAAATAATAATAAAGAAAGGAAAGAAAAATATGAAAAACAAAAGAAATAAAGGAATAACCTTAATAGCTTTAGTTGTAACAATCATTGTCTTGCTTATATTGGCACGGAATCTCTATTTCAATGTTATCTGGAGATAACGGAGTGCTACAAAGAGCAACAGATGCTAAAACAAAAAGTGATGAGGCTCAAATAAGAGAAAGAATACAACTTGCATATCATTCAGCATTAACAAAAGATATCACAGGAAAAAATGGAGAACTAACAATGCCAACATTACAGGAAGAACTAAACAACGAATTTATTGGAAAAACCGTTACAATAACACCTAGTGCTGATAATAAAGAGTGGACAATAAAAGTTGATGATGTGGAAGAAACTGTACCAGCAGGAAAAGATGGTACACCACAAGTCGCAAGTAAACTGACGGATGATGAAAAAGCAGCATTACAAACAAATGGAATTGCAGAAATAGCAGGAGACGATATTTCAAATGAAAACTTAAAAAATAATGACAGAATTAAAGCTGTTATTACAGGAGAAGTACCATTAACAACAGAAATGACATATGTAACAGGAACAAAAGATACAGGAGTAGTAGTATCAATTGATGATAGTGAATTTGTATGGGTACCAGTACCAGTTGCGATAGCATCAAGTGCACCATCTACTACAGGAGTTGATTTAAAAGCAAATCCAAGTACAGAAAGACCGATGGCAATATTACAATCAGGTTCTGAAACAAACTATCAAGGAGTTCTATATGATTTTAGTGGAACAACATCAACAGCGAAATCAATTGCATCAGTCACATTCTCCTACGATTCGAGTGAACCAAGACTTATAGACTATGGTGATGAGGACGAAACAGTACGTGATAGTTGGGAAGGTATAACTTTAACAGAATTGCAGTCTGAATATAATAACATGGTAACAAGTGTAAATAAATATGGAGGGTTCTATGTTGCAAGATATGAGTTAGGATTAGAAGGAACAATACCAGTATCAAAGCCAGCAAGTGGAACGGTAACAACTGCGGGTGACGGATACCAATGGTATGCATTATATGAAAAAACAAAAAGTATGTATCGAGAATCGGAAAGTCAAAATATAGTAAGTCAAATGATATGGGGAAGTCAATATGATGCAATGATGAATTGGATGGCAAAAACTGGAAAAGCTGTAGGAACATCAGATGGTGATAAATATAATCAGGAAACGACAACAGGAAGTAAAGCAGAAGATACAATAAATAATGTTAAAGACTTATATGGATGCTATTACGAATGGACACAGGAAGCCATTAGCTATTACTATCGTGTTTTAAGGGGAGGAAGTTGCTCAACCGTCAGGTCGCCTTCTAGCCGCGATAACTGGATTCCGAGTTACGGTGGTTCTGCTTTTGCTTCTTCTAGGTCTACACTTTATGTAAAATAATTTTAGAATATATTGTCAAACGTGTAAATTAGAAAAAAATTTCTAATTTACACATTTTCATTTTTCATAACAATATATTGTGCTATTAATATTAGCTGGGATATCAATTGCAATGTTATCTGGAAATAATGGAATATTGCAAAGAGCAACAGATGCTAAAACTCAAACAGGAATAGAACAAGAAAAAGAAATAGTTGCACTTGCATATAATTCAGTATTAGCTAAAAAGGTAAGTAATGGCAATTTAAATGCAGTCACTGATAGTGAATTAAATGATGAATTGGATAATTCAAAGGCAACTGCATCAGGCAATCCTATAATTGTAACTTTTAACAAAAGTGGAAATACTTATGAAATAGATTCTAATGGAGTTATAAAACCAAGTACTCCGAAAGATCCGAATGCAACATTAAAAGTTGCTGAACATAAAAATGAGAAATTTGATTCAAATACAGAATTAGAAGATAAATTTGGAAATAAAATTGTAGTTCCTGCTGGATTTAAAATAACAAGTGACTCACCAGATAGTGTAACAGGTGGAATTATAATAGAAGATGTTGATGCAGGGACAGAAACAACCTCAGGAAGTCAATTTGTTTGGATAGCCGTAGGAGATGTATATACAGATATCAATGGGACAAAAAATAACATAGAACTATGTAGATGTGGGTTTAATGAGAATGGAGAGAAAGTGTCTATAGAAGAAGGATATAGATATGAACTAATTAGAATGGGTGCACAGGGTGTCCCAGGTTATGGTATAAGTCAAATAAGTTCATATACATTTTCAGAAGATACAATATCAAGAATAGGGAGTGTTGCTGATAATATAAATGCAAGTGCTAAAAATATAAGCGATTTTTTATCAAAAGCAAGCATAGGATATTATATAGGACGATATGAAGCAAGAACACCAATTCAAAGAACATCATCGACCGAAAATAGTTTAGCAATGAATGATGATAATTTAACACAACTAACAGAAAAAAAGGAAGACCATGTATATACTTGGATAACGCCATTACAAGCATCAAGTCTTTCAAGAAATATGTATACAAGTGATTGTTTTGAGAGTGATTTAATAAATAGTTACGCATGGGATACAGCGATTAATTTTTTACAGACGTTTGATGACAGAAATGATAAAAATATAAAATATTCATTACAAATGAGTTTAAATGATGATTTTGTATCAAATGGAACAACAAGTGACAAGATTTGCAATATTTACGATATGGCAAGCAATTGTGGGGAATTTACAACAGAAACTTGTAGTAATTCAAATTTCCCAGTAACAGGACGTGGTGGAGTCTATTATAATAATAGTAGCAACTCTTATATATTAACATGTACAAGATTTGCATTCGAGTCAAATTATGTTAGTCCTCAATGGTCTTTTCGAACAATCTTATATGTAAAATGAAAAATGAGGATGGAGAAATAGTTTCATAAATAAAAATTGGTAGTTTTTTTGTATATAGGTAAAAATTAAATCCTATATCAAATGCAAACAAAGATAAAACTAGAAACCAAAAAAGGATTACTATTGGTGTAATCCTTTTTTTACTATTTTTTTCTAGATTTTTTTGAAGGTGGCACATCATATTGTATTTTAAAACAAGAAAATTTTTCTAATTCATTATCATCCAAACAATCTAAATAAATATCTAATTCATCTAAATCCTTACATGCAGCAATTACAGCAGGATTTAAATCTGATTGGAACATTAATTCAAATCCTAATTCAATTGCTTCTTTTAATGAACCATGTTCTTTTTTCTTAATTAATTGAAATGCTTCTCTAAATCTTGATTTTGTAGGGTTTTTAAATGTTTCAATTGGAATTGTATATTCATGAACAATAACATCTTCTAGAGTTTTATATTTTTTATTATTTTTTAACTTTTTCTCTAAATCAGAAATCGTATATGGTAAAACTACTTTTTTGTTTGAGTCAGAAATAATTAAAGTATCGTTATCCATAGGAACTGTAGTATTAGTATCAGTATCAGTATTATCATTAGGTTCATCAATTGATTCTGGTTCTTGTATAATAATTGGTTGTTCTACAATAGCTTGAGTAGCTTGTTTTTGCAATGAAGTTTCTTGTTTTGGTATTTGGGTTAAAGAAGCATCTTTATTCATTACTGGAAGTTTATTATCTTGAGAAACTGGTGCTACTTCATTAGTATTTACAGTATCAATATTTAAGTTAGGAGCTTCTGTTTTTGGATTAGTTTCATCAAATTGTATTATGTTTTCTTCAATAAGAAGATTAATACTATCAACAGAAACATCAACCTCAAGAAAATCCCCGTTTTTAGATATTTTTAAAACTTTAATAAAAGATGGCATATTTATTTGACAATTTGTAAGTATTGTATAAATATTATTAGAAAAAGATACAAATAAGATATTATTTGTTTGTGAATTTGAAATTTGTACACCAGGTGTTTTTAATGATAGATTAAAATTTTCATCTTCTATCGAAATATTAGCAACATCATTTTTAAAAGATAATTTATAGTCTGATTGTGAAGTTGATATAACTAGATTATCAGATGGATTTTTAGGGAAGAAACATAGAAAATCTGAAGAAGAATAATCTACTTCTTTAATAGTTTTTGAAACTAATTTATCTTCACTAGTTTTTATTTTTTTAACAGAATTTGATGTTTTTTTATTTTCAATAGGTAATAGTGCTAAAATTTCTTTTTTATAGTTATTTAAATTAGAGATTGATTTTTGATCTCCTAATATAGTAAGATTTTCTATACTTGAAAAGGTTTGCTGTAAGAAGTTACTTAGTAGTTCTATACCTTTAATTATTTTCATAGAAAGTTTGTTATATGTTTCTATATCAGTTTTAGAAATATCGTTTTGATTTTCTAATATATCTAAAATATTAGTTAAAGATTGAACATTAAGAATATTATTATCTATTTGACCTAAAGCATTTGTAAAATTGTTTAATAGCATACTTTTAAAAATATCATTTTCAAAAGTAACATTTTCTAATTCTTTAATATATAGATTTAATAATTCTTTAATAGAATTTTGATTTTTCTCAGTTTCTAATACAGCGCGTTTTTCTTCTAAAACTATTTTTTTCATATCTTTTAATGTAGAGAATTCTATCATTTTATTTTATCCTTTCCTTACGAAATTAAATTTAAAAAAATTATAGCACAAAAATTTAAAAAATACTATAAATATAAAAAAAATGTCGAAAAATATTTTAAAAGTTTTATTTTAAATAGTTTTTAGTTTGATAAATATATATTTTTTCATTCCGTTTGGTGTCGCAATTCTCTTATGTTCAATTATATAATAAATTATATAATTGAACTATATCTGTGAATTGCTCCAGTCGCCCTTCGCTTACGCTACGGTTGCTCGCCTTACGCACTCCATTTAAAAATATATATTTATCAAACTTTAAATAAAAATAATATAAAAAATTGTAAAAAAATGTAGAAAAAAATTTTTAATATTGATA
>CAMZHI010000069.1 GCA_947306755.1 uncultured Clostridia bacterium
AATTTACCACATATTTCTACAGGAGATATTTTTAGAAAAAATATTAAAGAAGGTACAGAACTTGGAAAAATAGCTACACAATATGCTGATGAAGGAAAGCTTGTACCAGATGAAGTTACAAATAGTATGGTTAAAAATAGACTTAATGAAGAAGATTGCAAAAATGGATTTATATTAGATGGATATCCAAGAAATATTGCACAAGCAGAAGAATTAGATAGAATTTTAAATGAAAAAAATGAAAAAGTTGATTTAGTAGTTAATTTAAGTACACCAACAGAAGAAATAATAGAAAGAGTTATGGCAAGAAGAGAATGTCCTAAATGTAAAAGAGTATATAATATGATTTTAAATAAACCTAAAAATGGTGAAATTTGCGATTATTGTGGAATTGAATTAACAAAAAGAAAAGATGATACAGAAGAAAAACTTCAATTAAGATTAGATACATTTTTCAAAGAAACTAAGCCAGTAATTGATTTTTATACAAATAAAGGATTAGTTAGAAATGAAGAAGTAAGTGTATCAATAAATAGATTAGGTGTAGATGCAGCAAAATCTGTGGTTGATTTTTTAAAAAATAGTTAGAAGTATGAGGTAGGAGGTAGGAAGTAAGTAGTGAGATATAAGAAGTAGGAAGTAGAAAGTGTGATCTCCGACCTCCGACTTCTATGATATACTATTGAAGATATAGAAAGGACTTATAATGGTTACAATAAAATCAAAAAAAGAAATTGCACTTATGGAGGATGTATGTAAAATAGTTGCAGTTTTTTATGAAGAATTGGAAAAAAAGGTAAGACCTGGAATTTCAACATATGAGTTAGACAAAGAAGCAGAAAAAATTATGAGAGACTTAGGAGCAATACCTGCTCAAATTGGATATAATCCAGGAATAAAAGGAATACCACCATTTCCGTCTGCAACATGTATTTCTGTAAATGATGAAGTAATACATGGAATTCCACATAAAAATCATATAATTAAAGAAGGCGATGTGGTTAGCATAGACACTGTAGCATTAAAAAATGGATACCATGGAGATGCTGCAAGAACATTTATTGTTGGAAAAGGAAGTGAAGAAGCTCAAAGACTTGTAAAAGTTACAAAGCAAGCTTTTTACGAAGGCTTAAAATTTGCAAAACCAGGTTATAGAATTGGGGATATTTCTCATGCAGTTGGAGAATATGTTAATTCTCAAGGGTATTCTGTGCTTAAAGAATTTCAAGGGCACGGAATTGGTAAAGAAATGCATGAAGATCCCGGAATACCAAATTTTGGAAAAGCAGGTCGTGGAATTAGAATTGAACCTGGAATGACACTATGTATAGAACCTATGGTTATACAAGGAAAACCTGATATTTGGGAGATGGATGACGGGTGGACAATTGTTACTGATGATGGTACTTTGGCTGCTCATTATGAAAATACAATTTTAATTACAGAAAATGAACCAAAAATCTTGACAATAAGATAAATTTGGAGTATAATGGTAGAGCTATTGTGGATAATAGGGTTAATGTGTGCTAAAATACACACAAAATCTTATATTGTACAAGGCTTTACCTTTTTTTATACTCTAGGAAAGTCATTGTATTTTATTCCTACATAGAAAATAGCTCTTTAAGAAGGAGGCGAGAATTTGGCTAAGGAAGATATTATAGAAGTAGAAGGAACAGTTGTAGAAACATTACCAAATACAACTTTTAAAGTAGAACTTCAAAATGGACATCAAATATTAGCTACTATTTCTGGTAAACTTAGAATGAATTACATTAAAATATTAACTGGAGATAAAGTTAAAGTTGAAATGTCACCATATGACTTAAACCGTGGCAGAATTACTTGGAGAGCTAAATAGTAACAATATAATTATAGAAAGGAATGAGTGAAATGAAGGTAAGACCATCTGTAAAAAAAATGTGCGACAAGTGCAAAGTTATCAAAAGAAAAGGTGTAATCAGAGTTATTTGTGAAAACCCTAAACATAAACAAAGACAAGGGTAGTTTATTTGTATATGTTAATTTAGCATATACGCTTATTTTATTTTGTTTATAACACGATTTGATTGCGGCTGAAAATAATCAATTGTGTATATATATCTATTTATCTTATTAATAAACCTAAAGATTTAATAAATATGAATAGGCAGTTGTATTTATTAAATGCATTTCACCTTTAGGGTAGTTAATAATTGCAAAAGATGAAATATGAAAAACAAATTCAAAATTTGGAGGTGTAAATAAAACATGGCTCGTATATCAGGAGTAGATCTACCTAAAGATAAAAGAGTAGAAATAGGACTAACATACATTTATGGAATAGGACTAACAAGTTCTCAAAAAATCCTTGCAAAAACAGGAATTAATCCAGATACTAGAGTTAAGGATTTAACTGATGAACAAATCAACTTAATAAGAAAAGAAATTGATGAAAGTTATAAAGTTGAGGGAGATCTTAGAAGAGAAGTAGCACTTAATATTAAAAGATTAACAGAAATAGGATGCTATAGAGGTCTAAGACATAGAAGAGGACTTCCTGTTAGAGGACAAAGAACTAAAACTAATGCACGTACAAGAAAAGGTCCAAGAAAAGTTGTTAGCAAAAGTAAAAAAGAAACAAAATAGTTTAAATTAATATAACACTAAATAGAATATCATAAAAGGAGGTTAGTTAAGATAATGGCTAAAAGTGTAACAAGAAAAACAGTTACAAAAAGAAATAGAAAAAACATAGAAAAAGGATGTGCACATATTAATGCAAGTTTTAACAATACTATAGTATCTATTACAGATACTTTTGGTAATACTATTTCTTGGTGTAGTAGTGGGGTACTTGGATTTAAAGGTTCAAGAAAAAGTACGCCTTATGCTGCAGGTGAAGTTGCTACTACAGCAGCAAAAAAAGCAATGGAACATGGAATGAAGTTAGTTGAAGTTTTTGTTAAGGGCCCTGGTTCTGGTAGAGAAATGGCTATCAGGTCACTTCAAGGTGCAGGACTAGAAATAAGCTCAATTAAAGATGTAACACCAATTCCACATAATGGTTGTAGACCACCAAAAAAACGTAGAGTATAGTTACAGAGTATTGCAATTCACAGCTTTAAAATAGCAACAGCAGCAGTGTATATCTTTTTTCGTGCTTTAGATGAGAAAAAAGCATATACAATGAAAGCAATGTTGCGAAAATAAAATAGCTATGAATCGTGAACAGAGTAATAAAAATAGCTTATATAAAAAGCAATAAAAATTAAATAAAATATAAAGAGGTGAAATTATAAAATGTCAAGATCTAGAGATCCTAAACTAAAAAGATGCAGATATTTGGGAATAAGCCCTATGACAATTGGTGTTGACAAACAATCAAATCGTAAAAATGCTGCAGGAGCACATAAAAAGATTTCTGAATATGCTGTACAATTAAAAGAAAAACAAAAATTAAAATTCATTTATGGAATACAAGAAAAACAATTTAGAAAGTATTTCAATATGGCATCAGCAAAAAAAGGAAGAACAGGTGAATTATTACTTCAAATACTAGAAAGTAGATTAGACAATGTTATTTATAGATTAGGTTTTGCATCTACAAGACCACAAGCTAGACAACTTGTTAATCATGCTCATTTCGAAGTAAATGGAAAGAAAGTAAATATACCATCATATTTAGTTTCTGCTGGTGATGTTATAACAATTAGAGAAAATAAAAAAGAATGTGGAGCTATCAAAGAAGCTATAGAACTTACAAAAACAATGGCAGTTCCTGAATGGTTAGAAAAAAATGTTGAGAAAATATCTGGGAAAGTATTAAGATTATCTAATAGAGAAGATATAGACTTCCCAATTGAAGAGCATTTAATAGTAGAGCTATATTCTAAATAGTAGTTAGAAATTAGATATTAGAAATTAGAATTAGAAATTTCTAACTTCTAATCAAGGAGGTTAAATAATGATAGAATTTGAAAAGCCAAATATTGAATGTATTAAAATTGATGATGAAAACAATTACTCAAAATTTGTATGTGAACCACTAGAAAGAGGTTATGGAGTTACTATAGGAAATTCTTTAAGAAGAATACTACTTTCTTCACTTCCTGGATGTAGCTTAACTTCTGTTAAAATTAATGGTGTATTACATGAATTTTCAAGTATTCCAAATGTAGTAGAAGATGTACCAGATATAATAGTTAATTTAAAAAATGTTAGACTAAAATTTAATGATGAAGAAATGGAAAAAACTTTACATATAGATTTTAAAGGAGAAGGTGAAGTTACAGCAGCAGATATACAATCAGATGGAACTGTTGAAGTTTTAAATCCTGATTTACATATTGCTCAAGTTGCAGAAGGTGGACATTTAGTTATGGAACTTACTGCAAATAAAGGAAGAGGATATGTTCCAGCAGAAAAAAATAAAAGACCAGATCAAGATATATCAGTTCTTCCAATAGACTCAATCTATACTCCTGTTAAGAAAGTTAACTATCAAATTGAAAACACAAGAGTTGGACAAATGGTTGATTTAGATAGATTAGTTATTGAAGTTTGGACAGATGGTAGCTTAAAGCCTTATGAGGCACTTAGTTTAGCTGCTAAAATATTAACAGGACATTTAGAACTATTTATAGATTTATCAGAAGCTACTAAAAACACAAAAATAATGGTTGAAAAAGAAGAAGACCAAAAAGAAAAAATACTTGAAAAATCAATTGAAGAGATGGAATTATCAGTAAGATCATTCAATTGCCTTAAGAGAGCAGGAATTTCTACTGTTGAAGATTTAGCAAATAAAACTATTTCTGATATGATGAAAGTTAGAAATTTAGGAAAGAAATCATTAGATGAAGTAATAGCTAAATTACATGGTCTAGGATTAGATTTTGCTCCAGAGGAAGAATAAGAATTCTAAATTAAAAAATAATAAAGGGGTATACCCATAAAAATAGACAAGGAGGTTGAACTAAATTGGCTAATAGAAAATTAGGTAAAAAAACAGATATTAGAATGTCAATGTTAAAAACATTAGCAACAGATTTAATAATGTATGGAAAAATAAAAACTACAGAAGCCAGAGCTAAAGAGGTTAAAAAAATAGTTGATTCTATTATAGCATTAGCTGTTAAAGAAAAAGATAACTTTGAAATGGTTGATGTAAAAGTTGTTAAAGCAAAACTAGATTCAAAAGGAAATAAAATGACTGAACTTGTAAAAAGCAAAAATGGTAA
>CAMZHI010000070.1 GCA_947306755.1 uncultured Clostridia bacterium
GAGCTAAGTAAGGAGAATCTGTTTCTATTAAAATTCTATCTAATGGTACCATTTCTAGTATTTTTTGTGCATTTTTTGAATTTTTATAGGTACAAGTTCCACCAAAACCGATATACAAACCAGCTTCTAACCCATGTTTAACAAGTTCCGGATTAAATGGGCAGCAATGAAGAACTCCTGATTTCAATACTTGGTTATTCATTATAATTTGTATCATATCATCAATTGCATCTCTTGTATGTATTGAAATTGGCAACTCTAATTCATTAGCTAGTTCAATTTGTGCGATAAATGCTGTTTTTTGTAATTCTTTATTATCTTTTCTCCAATAATAGTCTAAACCAATTTCACCAATTGCAATGACTTTTTTATTATGAATTGCCAAATCTTTAATTTCATCAATTATTTTCCACAAATCATCTTCTGTTTGTGGAATTTCTTCTGGATGAAGTCCAACTGCAGCATATATAAAATCTGTTTGATTTGCTATTTGTAATGCCTTTTTTGAAGATTCAATATCACACCCTAAATCTATAGCTCTTGTAACGCCGGATTTATAAATTTTTTCCAATACTATTTCTCTATCTTGATCAAACTTATTATCGTCAATATGCATATGGCTGTCAAAAAAAATCATTTTTTCTCCTCATATTAAATATTATTCACTATTCATTATTAATTCTTCATTCATTCAACAATACAACTACGTTTGCTATAGCATATTCCTTGCAATGTGAAATACTAACATCTATATTTTCTATATCTTTGTTAACTGTTGTTAATATCTCTACTTTGGGTCTTCCTTGTTCGTCATTTGTAGTTTGAATATCTTTCCAAGAAATTAAATATTTATTATCAATCATTTCTGAAATTGCTTTAAAAGTTGCTTCTTTCACAGCAAACCTAGCCGCATAGTGCTCATATTTAGTTTTCACTCTATTTTCACAATATTCTATTTCTTTTTGGGTAAATACTCTATTTAAAAATTTAGTCCCTAAATCTTCAATACTATCTTTTACCCTAGCTATTTCTATAATATCAACTCCACACTTAACTCTCACTTCTCACTTCTCACTTCTTAATTTTTACATCAAACAATTACTTGAAATACAATATAAAATTAATAATATTAAAAATTAAAGTCACAATCAGCACAGCCACAACAAATTTTGTTATTTTCTCACTTTTTTCAATTTTTAATTCACTATATAAAATGTTATACTTGTTTTTTACGTCATTATATGCTTTTTCAACTTCAAGACATTCTTTCAAATAATTATAATACAAACTTCCTATTTCTTCTGAAGTAATTTCTTGTATCCAAATATTTTTTGTAAAGTTTATAAATGCTTTTCTACTCTTTTCAATGCCTTTCCCTTCTTTAAACTCATAGTTTAATTTCTTTAAATATATCTTAAGATATAAGGAAAGCAAATATGTATAGAAATACTGATTTTCAAATTCAACAGGTAATACTGTATAATTATTTAAATCACAATCAGAACTAAGCAAGTTTACTCCTAGTTTTGAAATTCCTATTTTAGAAAATTTAGAATTTGCAATAACTTTAGAGTTTTCTGAAATATCTGAATTTCTATTACTATCAAATGGTAAAATATTTACATATTTCAAAAATTCATTCTTTATATTTTCAAATGATGAGTTTAAATTCCACACATCTTGTTTAATACATGTATAAGAATAAGTATAAAATCTTTCAATATCTATATTATATTTTAAAGCATCTATATTTGCACCTGTAACACTATAGATAAAGTCTTTTATAGCTGTTATATTTTCAAATGAATCTGCTTGGACCTTTATATTATCATAATTTTTTAAATTATTTCCTTCTTGATTAATGTCTCTAAATTTATAATTAAAATTTAATACATTACTAAATTCTTCGCTGTCTTCAATATTAGTTTTTAAATATAGAAAACATATTCCTGTATTAAATAATACTATTCCTATTTTTTGAATTTTGAAAAATATACTGTTTTCATCAACTGTTTTACCTTGAATATCTTGTGGTAAATTGTATTCAAATGTAATGCACGGATATTTAGCTAAAACAGCAGATTTAGTTTCTAATGGTAATTCATTAAATTTACTAATTTTTTGTTTTTCCGATAATTCAAATGTAGAAAAAAGTAATTCCCTAATTTTTGGTAAAAATTGTGTATAAATTTCTAAATCTTTATTTTTATCAAAAATTCTTAAGGTAAACCTTTTGTCTTTAAGCAACTTTAATATATATTTTGAATATTTACTTTCCTTTAGTATAAAAGGATTTATAAAATATGTATATTGATACCTTGTCTTTAGCTCCATTTTTTTTCTCCTAACCTTTTGTTTTTTATATTATTTATCACAATAGTAGTTCATATTTAGATCTACACCTAAATGCCATTTTCCTATAAAATCAATTTTCAAATTGTTGTCTAAATTATATGTTGGTTCAGCAACTATCTTTCCTTCTTTATCTATTGATCCCCATAATCCATCTTTTTTTATTGCAGCATAACCATATTCATTTATTTCAGTTGCATCATCATAATTATAATCAACAACTACATTTCCTTTACTATCTATGAATCCGAATTTTCCGTCTTTTTTACTTAAATAAATATTATTATTTAGATAAATATCTTTTATGTCCTTTTCTTCAAATTTATAGTTATAATATTTATATCCATCATCTATCTTTATTTTCATATATCCTTTATCTGTATTTAGTTCAGATAAAATTCCAATCATTTTAGTTTCAAAATTTGAATCTATAATTGTTTGTGTTAAATCTTCATTTTCTGCGATATAAATACTTGCTTTATTATTATAATAAATATTCTTAAAATTAAATGCCACCTTCTCATTTTTTTCTTTATCAATTAATCCAACTTTACCATTTTTTTGTGCTAAAAATACTCCTGTGTTTATTTCGTTTAATACATCAAATTCTGCATCTAAAAGGATATTTCCTTCAAAATCCATAATTCCGTATTTACTATCTTTAATAAATACAATTCCTAATGATGTTATTTGTTTTATTTCATCAAAATTATCTGTAAGTACCTTTTCTTTATCTTTATTAATTAATTGTTGTTTTCCATTTTCAACAATTACAAAATATTTATCACTATATATATTTTCTATTTCTTCATAAGTATTATCAAGTATTGTTTCTCCTGATACATTAGCAATTCCATATTTTCCATCTTCATTTTTTGTGATGTAACCATTAATATAATTATCCCCAAAGCAAGTAATATCAGAATAAACTGTATCTAGTATTTTTACACCTTTGCAATTTAATAATCCATATTTGTCATCTTTTTTTACTAAAATACTGTTTTCCATTCCTTTTAATGTTTTTATATCATCATATATAACTTCTGATATTTCTTTACCCTCTAAATTGATTAATCCCCATTTTCCATCTTTTTGGACTTTTAATGCATTTTTTTCATACCAAACATTATCAGAACTATCATAGTTTTCTAAAGCTTCAATTTTATCATAGTTATTCCACAATTCTTCATTATTTTTATTTACTGCTTTTGTTTTATATGTACCTTCTTCCTCATTTATATCATAAGTAAATAAAAATATATCTTTTTCCTTGTCAACAACAATAGGTATCTCTTGATACATTGGATTAATTATTATTTCACCATTTGTTCCAATTATTCCCCATTTATTGTCTTGATATAATGCATAATAATTTATTGCTTCTGCAGGTTTTGTATTTTTTGCTGTGATTAAAAGTTTTCTTATCATAATAGCCACTATAATTATTACTATAAATGCAATAATTACTGCACATACCTTTTTCATATTTATTTTTTCATCTTCATTATATCTTCTTCCTCTACTCATATTGCCTCCAATTAAATCTAATTTTTCAAGATTATTCTACTATAAAAGCAATTGAATGTCAATAAATATTAAAATTTATATCATAAAAGCTCCACATTTAATATATGGAATGTGAAGCTTTTATTTATTCGCTATCAATATTGCATTTTTTAATAAGTCATTTAAATTGTTTATTGGCTCTCTACCAGTTTCAATTTTATAAAACCAATCTAGATATTCATTTCTTTCAGAATCATCAGGCCTTCCATAAATTACTTTTTTATTATCTTTACAAATCCAATATCCAAATTCAATGTTTGTAGTTAATCCAGGTAAAGTCCTTAAATTTCTAGGAATCCAAAATACTATTACAGTTGAATTTTGTAAAGCATTCCTTTCCCAACAAACCTGATAATCATAATTAAATTCTCTAGTATCAATTTCTAATTCAGGAACATATACTAAACCATCAAATTCTAATTTGTCTAAAATTTTCAAAGCATCTTTTCTCCAAGTGTTAACTTCTTTACTTCTTGGTGTTGGTCCAGCTAAAAAAATCGATTTTTTTGATGTAATAATTTTTTGATTTGAGTAATTTATTTTCATTTTTACACCTACTTTTAATAAATTTGTTACCATCGAGCTAAAAATCTATCATTCGTCATTGTTATTGATAATTATAATTGTTATTAAGATACTACTTACTTTATCATATAATTATGAAAATTGCAATGTATTTACTCTTTAAACCCAGTGCCTAGCACTTCTCTAGAATTTGTTATAATTAAAAATGCATTTGGGTCTATTTCTTTTATAGAACTTTTCAATTCCGCTAATTCTCTTCTCCCAATTGCACACATTAAAACTAATTTATTTTCCTTTGTATAAATTCCTTTTCCATAAATTCCTGTTACTCCTCTTTTTATATTATTTACTATTATTTTTGAGATTTCTTCACTTTTATCACTTATTATAAATACCAATTTTGTAAAATAAATTCCTTCAAATATTATATCAATTACTTTCCCCATAAGGTAAATTGTAATTGCTGAATATAAAGCAATTTCAACTTTTTTTAAAAATATAACATTTAATACTACAATTATTGCATCAATTATCATTATCAAATTTCCTGTTCTAGCCATTGGTTTATATTCTTTTATAATATTACCTGCTAAATCAGAACCTCCTGTTGATGAATGTGCTCTTAAAATTAATGCAGTACCTAAACCTGTTAGAATCCCACCATATACACATGCTAGTATTTTATCATGAGTAATTGGTGTTAGTTTTTCTAAAATATCAATAAAAACTGATAAACT
>CAMZHI010000071.1 GCA_947306755.1 uncultured Clostridia bacterium
GGAGCTAAACTTCTTGCTGGGTTAACTGATGTACCAGTTAGTGGAATTCCCATAATATGAACAAAAGCTAAAGTTAAACCAATTACAATTCCTGCAACTGAACTAAATTTTTCGCTTGATGTAACACCTAAAATTGTATAAATAAATACAAAAGTAAGAATAATTTCAACAACAATTGCTCCAATCATATTTAATCCAACTGAAGATGCTTCTCCAAAACCATTTGCTCCAAGTCCAACACTTGCTACATCCATTCCACACCAATTTATTATAAGATAAAGAATGGCTGAACCTAATATGGCTCCTAAAATTTGAGCAACTATGTAGCATATAAAGTCTTTAACAGACATTTTTTTGTTAATAAGCATAGCAAGAGACACTGCAGGATTAATATGACATCCAGAAACACTTCCTATAACATAAGCCATAGCAACAATAGACAAACCAAAAGCTAACGCTATTCCAAGTGTTCCAAGAGTTGAACCTGTAATTGCAGCACTACCACATCCAAAAAGAACAAGTACTGCTGTTCCAATGAACTCACATAAATACTTTTTCATATGAAAAATCCTCCTATAAATTAATTTTAGAAAATATTTTTCTATTTATGCACATTATATGTAAAAGAATAAAAAAAGTCAAGAAGATAATTTTTTGAAAAACACTTGAATTATGTAATTAAAGTGTGTTATAATATGTTTTGTTGTAAAATTTAAGGAGGTAATTATAATAATGAAAATGTTAAGAAAAACAAAAATAGTTGGAACAATCGGACCAGCAAGTGAAAACAAATTAGAAGAATTATTTATTGCAGGATTAAATGTATGTAGAATTAATTATTCACATGGAAGTTGGGACGAACAATCAGAAAAATCTGAAACAATAATGAGATTAAGAGAAGAAATGGATTTACCTATTCCTATGCTTTTAGATATGAAAGGACCAGAAATCAGAACTGGAATGCTTTATACTGGTAAGAATACAAAAATAGAATTAAAAGATGGTCAAAAATTTACATTAGTTAATGAAGATATTATAGGTAATGAAGAAAAAGTATCTGTAACATATAAAGAATTATATAAAGATGTTGAACCAGGAACAAAGATACTAATTGATGATGGAGCAATTGAATTAAAAGTTGATGAAATAGTTGGTAAAGATATAGTTACAACTGTAGTTCATGGAAATGGATTAGGAAGTAGAAAAACAATAAACTTACCAGGAACAGTTATTAGACTTCCAGGTTTAGCAGAAAAAGATTATGCGGATTTAAAAACAGCTTGTGAACATGATTATGACTTTGTTGCAGTTTCATTTGCAAGAAATGCTGAAGATATAAACAATGTTAGAAAATTCTTAGATGAAAATGGTGGAAAAGATATACAAATAGTAACTAAAGTAGAAAATGTTGAAGGATTAGAAAACTTAGATACTATTATAGATTTAGCTGATGCTCAAATGATAGCTCGTGGAGATATGGCTACTGAAACAGATTTCACAGAGCCACCAGTAGTTCAAAAGAGAATTATAAAAAAATGTAATGATGAGCATAAGCCAGCTATAACTGCTACACAAATGTTAGAATCAATGACACATCAACCATTACCTACAAGAGCAGAAGTATCAGATGTAGCAAATGCTATATATGATAGAACAAGCGCTATAATGCTTTCAGGTGAGTGTGCACAAGGAGACTATCCAGTTGAGTGTGTTCAAACAATGGTTAAGATTGCAAATAGGATAGAACCAGAAATAGACTACTGGAAAAGATTTGATGAGAAAAAACCACAATTAAATTCATATGAAGAAAAAGCAAATTATTCAGCATGTGTTTCAGCAAGAATCATAAAAGCTGATGCAATAGTATGTTATACTCATACAGGAGATACAGCAAGAAATTTATCTGGATTTGGAGCAGGATGTCCAATTCTTGCAATTACTGATAATAAAAGAACATTCCGTCAACTTGCTCTTTCTTGGAATGTTACACCAGTTTTTGTTGAAGCACAAGAAAATATTGATAAAACAATTGAAGCAGGAATTCAAAAATTACAAGATAAAAAAATTCTTGAAAAAGGCGATATGGTTGTTATTACAGGTGGAGGACAAATGCTTCCAGATGATAAACAAAGCAAAATAATTGGTGGAGTATTGAAGATATAAGGTTACATCAAACAAAAAAATCTTTTGAAGTGAGAGGTGCGATGTGAGAAGTGAGAGATTAAATAAAAAATCTCACTTCCCACATCTCACTTCTTTTTTTATAGCTATATTATTAGATTTAAATTTAGTAATATAGTTTTTTTCACGTTTTTTGGATAAAAAAATATAATTAAATAAATAATATAAATTAGGAGGCAAACATGAAAAAAAAATATTTGATTTTAGGTGGAGATTTAAGGAATATAAAATTAGCTGAAATGTTAACAAATGAGAATAATAAAGTTTTATCTTATGGTCTAGAAAAATCTGAAGAAATTCAAGAAAATAGGTTGATTGATAAAACTCCTAATTTACAAAGTGCAATAGAAAAAGTAGATATAATAGTAGCTCCTACACCTTTTTCAAGTAATGGTGAAACAATAAACTCACCATATGCTAAAGAAGAAATAAAAATAGAACAGCTATTTAGATCAAACAAACAAAAAATACTTATTGCTGGAGGAATAAAAGAAAGTATTAAAGAACAATTGGAAGAAAAGTTTTTAAAAGTAATAGATGTAATGAAAAGAGAAGAATTAGCTATTTTAAATACTATAGCAACTGCTGAAGGAACTATAAAAGTTGCAATAGAAAATACAGATAAAATCCTTCAAGGCTCAAAGGTTTTAATATTAGGATTTGGAAGAGTTGCAAAAATTGTTGCCTCTAAATTTAGTTTGCTTTCAACATATGTAACATGCGCAGCAAGAAAGACTACTGATTTAGCATGGATAGAAGCATATGGATACAATTCAATTAATATTAATGAAATGTTATTTGAATTAAATGACTTTGACATAATTATTAATACAGTTCCAGAAATTATTATTAAAGAAAAAGAATTAAAACATATGAAACCTGATGTTTTATTAATAGATTTGGCGTCAAAACCAGGAGGAATTGAAAGCAAAAAGGCAATCCAGATGGGATTAAAATATATTTGGGCTTTAGCTATACCGCGGAAAAGTTGCACCTACATCATCTGCAGAATTTATAAAAGAGGCCATATATAATGCTTTGGAAGAATTTGGTAAAAACAATGTCGAAAAACGCGATGAAAAATGGAAAAAAATACCAAAAAACTATAGACAAATAAAAACAAAAGTAGTAGAATACCAAAAGTAAAAGTTGCAACAAAAAAATAAAATATTAGGAGGAAAAAAATGGAAACGTTAAAAATTTCATCAAAATCAAACCCAAATTCAGTTGCTGGAGCAATAGCTGGTTTGATTAAAGAATCACACAAAGCAGAAATGCAAGCAATAGGAGCTGGTGCTCTAAATCAAGCAGTAAAGGCAGTGGCTATAGCAAGAGGTTTTGTAGCGCCTGCAGGAGTGGATTTAGTATGTATACCAGCATTTGCAGAAGTTGAAGTAGAAGGTGAAGATAGGACAGGGATAAAACTTATTGTTGAATCTAGAAAATAATTAATGCTATATTAAAATCTTACCTAAAATGTATGTTATATCTTAAAAAATGAGGTAGGAGGTAGGAAGTTGGAAATATGATTTCTGACCTCCTACTTCTGACATCGAAATGAATCTAGTTTTTTTCAAACCTGAAAATATAACATAACATTATATTTTATACCAAAGGAGGGAGTATGGAATATAAATATTTAGAAAATCAAAGAATACTTATATTTAGAATAACAGAAGAAATTGATGAATTTAAAGTTAAAGAACTGAGGAGGAAAGCTGATTATGAAATTGAAAGATATATGCCTAAAAGAGTTATATTTGATTTTAATCGTGTTTCTTTCATGGATAGTAGCGGAATAGGAATGATAATTGGAAGGTACAAGCAAGCTTCTATGTTTGGAGGAAAAATGGAAATTACTAATTTAAGACCAGCAGTCAGAAAAATCTTTGAAATGAGTGGAGTTTTAAGATTAATTCCTGAAATAGATATAGAACATGAAGAATTACCAGAATTACAACAAAACTTTATATAAAATCAAAAAGGGAGATTAAATTATGGAAAATGAAATGAAACTAGAGTTTATAAGCAAATCAAACAATGAAGCATTTGCAAGGATAGCAGTTGCGGCATTTGTATCTAGCTTAGATCCAACTATTGAGGAAATTTCAGATATTAAAACAGCGGTATCTGAAGCTGTTACAAATTCAATAGTTCATGGGTATGAAGATAAAAAAGGAATTATACATATAAAATGTAAAATTATAAATAGAAAAATTCATATTGAAATTTCTGACAATGGAAAAGGAATTGAAAATGTGGAACTAGCAAAACAACCACTATACACTAGTAAGCCTGATTTAGAAAGGTCTGGGATGGGTTTTACTATAATGGAAAGTTTTATGGACAACCTTTTGGTTGAATCTGTATTTGGTGTTGGAACAAAAATTATTATGGAAAAAGAAATAAAAGAAATACCCAAAGCTGAAAATCTTACCTTAGAAGAGGCTTTAAGGGGGTAAGAATATTTGGAAAATTTTACAAATGATATAATAAATGCTCAAAAAGGAGATAAGGATGCATTAGCATTGTTAGTAGAGAACAATCAAGGCTTAATTTGGAGCGTTGTTAAAAGATTTTTAGGAAGAGGTTATGAAACAGAAGATATATATCAGATAGGTGCACTTGGCTTTGTAAAAGCAATTAGAAAATTTGATATAAATTATGATGTTAAATTATCTACTTATGCAATTCCATATATAATGGGAGAAATAAAAAGATTTTTAAGAGATGATGGGCCTATTAAGGTGAGCCGAAGCATAAAAGATTTGCAAAGAAAAATTTTAGAAATTCAAAAAGAATATTTAAATAAAGAAGGCAGAGATCCAACACTACGGAGAAATATCGAAAATTTTAAAAACTCCCAAAGAAGAGATTACGTTAGCATTAGAAAGTTCAATATCAATTAATTCAATAGAAGAAAGTTTATATTCAGATAATAAATCAAATAATTCATTAAATATAATAGAAACAATTTCCACAAATAAAGATGA
>CAMZHI010000072.1 GCA_947306755.1 uncultured Clostridia bacterium
TTTAGAAGCTGCTAAAATCGCTAATATTCCATTTATTCATGCAAAATATGGATATTTGGAAAATCTTGAATGTGAATATAGTATTGAGTCAATAGATCAATTACCAAATATTGTTAAAGAGATTATTTAGAAAAAAACAAAATTGTATAAACAAAGAGAAGGAGAAATATAGTGAAAAAAATAGGTATAATAATAAGTACAATTATAATAATTAGTCTAGCTATATTGTTTCTTTGGTACAATGGAATAATTATATTTAATTATCCATTAAAGAGTAAATATGTAATAAGAGGAGTAGATGTGTCTTCACATCAAGGAGATATAGATTGGAACGTATTATCTAAACAAGGAATTATGTTTGCGTATATTAAAGCAACTGAAGGACGTTCTTTTGTTGATAAAAAATTTTCAATTAATTATGAAAATGCTAATAAAACAAATTTGAAAGTTGGAGCATATCATTTTTTTAGACCAGATAGTACAGGAGAAGAACAAGCAGATAACTTTATAAAAACAGTTCCAAAATTAGAAGATACTCTTCCTCCAGTTGTGGATATTGAGTTTTATGAAGATAATGTTGAAGAAACACAAAAACAATTACAAAATATGTTAAATAAATTAGAAGAATATTACGGAAAAAAGCCGATTATTTATGCAACATATGAAGCATATGATTTATTTATAGCAAATCATTTTAATGAGTACTATATTTGGATTAGAGATGTATTTTTTAAGCCTAAATTAAAAGATAATAGAGAATGGACATTTTGGCAATATTCTAATAGGACAAGACTAAAAGGATATAGAGGTAAAGAAAAAAGAATAGATATGAATGTATTTAATGGGGATATGGAAAGATTTGAAGAGCTATACAAAAAGGGGACACCTTCTAAAAATACAAAAAGGGGACACCTTCTAAAAACAGGATTTAAGTGTATTTAGAAAGTATTACTAAATACAAAAATTATAAAAAAGTTAGTGCTAGTAAAAATACGAGGAGAAAAAATGGAGAACAAGGGATCAAAGTTTAATATGTGTTGGGATATTACTTCTAAATGTAATGAAGATTGTAAGTTTTGTTATAGGAATAAACTTAAGAAAGACTTAAGTGTAGCAGAGAATAGAAGAATTTTAAAAAGTCTATATGATTCAAATATAATAAATAAAATAACAATATGTGGTGGAGAACCATTAATGTATCAAGGATTATTTGAATTACTTGAAAGTGTTAACAAACCAGATGATGTAAGTTTATCAATTGTAACAAATGGAATAAAGCTTGCAAAATATGATAGTCATACCAAAAAGTTTATTATTGATAAAGATTTAATGAATAGAATAATAAAACACTTTAAATGGATATGTTTTTCAATTGATTCTTCAAATCAAGATATTGAAAACTTAGTCGGCCGAAATAATTTACATGTTGAGAGAATAAGAGCAATATTAGATTATTTAAAAGAGAATAATAGTGATGTTTGCATAAAAATTAATTCACTAGTAAGTGAACAGAATTATTTTGAAATTCCGAAGTTATATGAATTTATATCTAAATATAAGTTTATAAAAAGATGGAAACTATTTAGATACTTAGGAGATAATAATTCAAAAGAAATCAATGACTACTATGAAATAAAGGATTTAAAATTTGAAGAGGTAAAGAATTTTGCAAAAAGTATAGAAAATGAAAATATAAAAATAAGTATTAATGATATAGATACTTATAATGGAACATATATAATGCTAAAACAAGATGGAACAGTTGAAATAAGTAATGATGGAGAGCTAAAAGAAGTATTAGATTTAAAAGCTGATGATATTAGACAGATTAATAATATAAAAGAATTTAATAAAGAAAAACACAAGAAAACGCATGGTGTTAAATTCTAAAAGAATTTCAAAATGAAAAAATAAATTCAAGTGAGGTTTTTTTATGGGAAAACTAAAATTATCTACCTGGAATATAAGTTGTGGAATTCCGGCAGATTGGAGTCTTTCTAATGGAATACAAAAAGAGAGAGATTATAGGAAATTTGGCTTAATAGATGAAGTGATAAATACAATAAATGATAAAGATATTGATATAATTGGATTGCAAGAATCAGTTACATTTAGAAATGGAGAGAAATCATATGCACAAATTATATCAGAAAACACAAAATTGAAATATTATACTGAATTTGTAGTATCAGATTGTCATTTATTGGAAAATGCAAATATTGAAGAAGCGGTTCTTTCTAAATATCCGATAACGAAATCTGAAAATATAATGTTTGAAAATGTTAAGTTATTTAATACAAGTAAAGATGGAAAAACATATAAACTATTTGATGATGGGTTTATTATAGCTAATATACAAATAAGCAATGATAAATCTATTAATTTTATAACTGGACACTCACCAGCTTTCCAAATTTTTGGCAAAAAGCCAGAAGAATATGGTTATGTATATAAATTACTTGAAGATGAAGCAAAAAAATGCATAGATTCAGGCATCAAAACTTTTATTGTTGGAGATTATAATACAGAAGAATTATTTGAAATGTTACCATATTTAAAGAATAATTTTAACAATCATATAGATGGAGCAACATATTTTGAAGGAACTTCTATAGATTATATTATGAGTGAAAAAAATATAAACTGTATATCAAATGAAAAGGTTGAAAACCTATCAGACCACTTACTGTGTATTGCAGAATTTCAAATATAGTACAAAAAGGGGACAAAAAGGGGACACCTTCCGAAAACAGGATGAAAATACAAAAAGGGGACACCTTCCGAAAACAGGATGAAAATGTTTTTGGAAGGTGTCCCCAAAATGTAGGATGAAAATGTTTTTGGAAGGTGTCCCCAAAATGTATTGACAAATAATGTAATTATTTATAAAATTAAACTTAGTTAATAAAATGGAATTTTTATACTTGTTAATTGGACAGTTTTTTTTGATAGAAAGGGGTAGTTTATGAAAACAAAAAAGTATTTATTTGAAGTTATTTTTTCAGTTTTTGTAATTTTTATTCTTACTTCTCTACACAACAAATCATTTGCAAGTTTATATCTTAATAACTTGGATTTTGATGTAAAAGTTAATTCTGATGCAAGTATTGATGTTACTGAAATATGGAATATAAATATAGAAGAAACAAATACATTGTTTAAAACTTTTAAAACTGATAAAACAAAATATAGTTCAATTTCAAATGTTGCTGTAACAGATATAACTACATCAAATGAAGTTGCTTTTTCTCAAATAAATCAATTAATGTATCATGTTACAAAAAATTGCTATTATGGAATGATAAACAAAGATGGGAATTTTGAAATTGCATGGGGAGTTGGTTTAGATAATTCTAAAGCAACTAGAAAATATATGATTCAATATAAAGTAGAAGATGCAATAGCAAAATATAATGACTATTCAGAACTATACTGGCAATTTGTAGGAAATGATTTTGAAATAGATAGTTCAAAAGTTACAGGAAAAATCAGATTGCCTCAAAAAGCTTCTAATAAAGATGAAATAAAAGTATGGGGGCATACTGAAGATTTAAATGGCGAAATATATGCCACCACAGAAGATACAATAGAATTTGAAATTAATAAATATAAATCAGGTAGATTTATAGAAATTAGAAGTCTTTTCCCAACAGATATGATTTATTCATCTAATAGAATTTATAATAAAACTATTCTAGATAGTGTTATTGCAGAAGAAACAAAATGGGCAGAAGAAGCAAATGCAAAAAGACTTAAATGGCAAAGAAATAGAAAAATGTTTTCATATGGTTTGGTAGTGTTGTATATATTTCTTTCAAGTGTATTTTTGAAAAATTCGATAAAAGCATCTGAAAAAGCTAAAACTATTACTCCGTATAAAAAAACAATAAATGTTGAATATTTTAGAGAGATTCCAAGAAGCAATTCAACTCCATCACAAGCAGTAATGATTTTAAAAAAATCATTAAATATCTTTACATCACTTGAAATTGGTCAGATTTTTTCTGCTACACTCTTAGATTTAAGTCTAAAAAAATGCATAGAGTTTGAAGTTTCACCAACAGATAAAAAAGATATTAAAATTAAAATTTTAAAAAGATATGATGAAAATTTAGAAACAAGTGAAAAATTAATTTTGGATTTTATCATTAATGTAGCTAAAGAACAAGAAGTTATAACAGTAAAAGAACTTAGAAAATATATGAAAAAAGCACCTACAAAAATTTCAAAATTAAAAGAGAATATTGAAAAATCAAGTGCTAGTGAAATCACTAACATGAAACTATATGATGAACAAAGAGCAAAAGAAAAGTTAGAATATGAAACAAAATCAATAGCATTTATTGTATTTATATTAATTGCTGTTGGTATGGGTAGTTTATGGTTTTTGAATTACGTGTTATCACCAAAGATTATTCTATATGGCCTTTTAGCTATTGCAACAACAGGTACAATTAATTTGATTTTTGCTGGAAAAGTTGCAAAGAAATTACAGCCATTTACAGATGAAGGAATTAATGAATCTGAACAATGGAAAGGCTTAAAAAAATTCATGGAAAACTTCTCTATGTTAGATAAAAGAGAAATTCCAGAATTAGCTTTATGGGAACATTATTTAGTTTATGCAACTGCATTTGGAATTGCAGATAAAGTAATAAAACAATTAAAAATAGTATATAAAGATTTATATGATAATATGGATATGAATAATTATGGTTATATGTATTTAATGATGCATACAGATTTTTCGTCTAATTTTTCACATGCTATAAGCTCTAGTTATTCATCAACATTATCATCTGGTTCTGGCTCTGGAGGAGGCTTCTCTGGAGGCGGCGGTGGCGGCCGGAGGAGGCCGGAGGTGGTGGCGGTAGATAGCCACTATAAATATTAGGTTTTAATTAATTTGGGATCGAGCATTTTTTCAAGATAAAAACTCGGTCCTAATTTGAATGATATGAATACAAATTTACAAAATTATGTTTGACAAAATAAAATTTGTATGATATTATTATTACAATCATATTTTAAGAGGAGCGATAAGTTTGAAAGATTAAATTTTTATTCAAACTTATATGAGCCTGTAAGAAAGGAATGAATTTGCTATGAGAAAGAAAAAAGAAGAACTAAATAAAAGAGAAAAAGCAATTTTA
>CAMZHI010000073.1 GCA_947306755.1 uncultured Clostridia bacterium
ATATCATTAGTATATCAGTTTTTGCTAATTTTTACAACTATTTTTGGAAAGTTTTTATCATGTCAATTATTTCCTTTACCCTATCATACTTTTTACACAAATACAAATACCCTATTAGTGCTTCAAATGCTGTTGCATACATATATTCTTGTACGTTTGAGTTTTTAGGCAAATGGTGATTATTTGCATTTCTTGCTCTTCTTACAATATCTTTCTCTTCATCTGTAAATTTATCGTTTAATTCTTGTAATAATTTTGCCTGAGCTCCTGCTTTTACATATTTAATTGCTTCTATATGTAATTTATGTGGATTTAGTTTTGTAGTATCTACTAAATACGTTCTTATAAATAGTTCATACACGCAATCTCCTACATATGCCCAAACAAGTGGAGACATTTGATTAACTTCCTCTTCACTTTTATTAAATGGAATAAATTCTTCTATATTCATTTTGATTGTTCTTCTCCTTTTGATTTTGTTTTTGTTTGCGGGCGATTAAAATCGCCCCTACACCTCACATTTCTCTCATTTCACATTGCTTCTCTCTAAGGTAATTTTGCCCAGCTTTCCGCTTCTAAAATCATCTAAAATAATCCTTGCAACTTTTTCATCATCAACTTGTCCACCAGAAACAATTGCTCCTCTTTTTTTACCAATTTCTTGCATTATTTCATAAATATTAAAATTCTCTGGTTGGTTTTGACATAATATTTCGTCAATATAATCTATTGATAATTTATATCTTTCTAATATATTGCTTTTATAGTTTTCAAGTAAATATTTTAATAATTGATATGCAATTTCTATTTGTGGGAGTATTTCATCTTTTATAGATCCAGTATATGCTAAGTTAAGTGCAACTTTTTCATTATCAAATTTTGGCCATAAAACGCCTGGTGTGTCTAAAAGTTCTATTTTTTCGTTTATTCTAATCCATTGTTTTTTCTTTGTAACTCCAGGTTTATTTCCAACTTCTAATCTATTAGTTTTAGAAACCCTATTAATAAACGAAGATTTACCTACATTTGGAATACCTAGAATCATCGCACGAATTTTTCTGCCTGTTCTTCCTTTGCTTGCATATTCTTGCAATTCTTTTTCTTTTAGTTTCTCTATTGCACGTAATACTTCGTTTATTCCACGTCCACTATTTGAATCACATTCTATGGCTATTAAACCTTTTTGATTAAAATAGCTTACCCACTTATCATTTTCTTTTTTATCTGATAAATCACTTTTATTTAAGACAATAATCCTATCTTTATTTTTTGTTATTTCTGCAATATCAGGGTTTCTACTTGATAGTGGTATTCTACTGTCTAGTAGTTCAATTACTACATCTATTAATTTTAAATCTTCTATTATTTCTCTTTTGGTTTTTGCCATGTGGCCTGGGTACCAGTTAATGTTAGTTTTATTTTCATTCATTTGGATCAACTCCTTTTATATAATTCTTTTTGCAGCAGTCATTACTGCTTCTTTTAATTCATCATAGTCATTAGGAAATCTAACAAAATGAGAAAACTCATATATAATATCATAAATTGCTAATCTCTTATATAAATTAGGTATATTAATTATTTCAGGATAATATTTTTCTATATACCCCATAATGTTTTTATAATCTTCAACCTTAGTATATTTTTCACACTCTTCATTTGCATGTTTCCATGGTTGTCTTATCATATAATAAAGAATATGTAATTCAAAATCTTTTGGAGCATACATTGATCTTTCAAAATCTATAACTTTAATTTTACTATCATTAACAAGTATATTATCAAAATGTAAATCATTATGTATTAAAACAAATTCATCAGATTCTAAGTATTTATCGAATAAAGAATATGCACTATTAATAATCTCAATTTCTTCTTCATTCAATAAACCCTTATTTTTTGCCTCCTCAAATAAACTATTAAATTTATTCTTATTATACTGAGTCCAGTCATATTTTTCACCAATGTTAGAATGCACTTGCTTCATTGCATCACACAATTGCATAATAATATCTTCTCTTTGTTCTTCAGAAAATGTATGCCATACATTATAAAGTGTTACACCTTCTATCTTTTCAAGTATTTCGTAAAAGTATGGAACATCAAGTTTTTCTGTATTTGAATAAAATAATTTAGGAATTAAAGTATTTGTAGCATTTGCCTTATAAAAATCTATTTCCTTTTTAAATTTATCTTCATTATCTATATCATTACATATCTTAACAATAAAAGATTCATTAACTTTATAAATCGCATTGGTAAAACCCACGTTAATCTTTTCTACATTAGGATCATCACCAAACAACTCTTTATTATGTTCTATAATTTTATTAATAATTTCGTCCACTAATTTCACCTCATTTTATTAAATACGAAAAAATCTCTATACAAAAAAGTGAGTATTCTAAGCAGTTATAAGGAACTTTCTATAAATTGTTTTCTCGCAGTTTATATTAGTTTTATTTTCATTCATTTGGATCAACTCCTTTATTTTGAATATTTATTTCTATCTACCTTATAAATAACATCATATTCTTCTTCAGTTGGTTCTTCCCATTTAGATTCTAATTTTTTCATCAATCCTTCATTTAAATAGAAATCTGAACCACCATTTCCTTCAAGAACTCTTTTGTTTCTTTCTTCTATATTTTGTTTCCATGTTTCATCATCTACACAAACATAATGAATCTCACATTCTACGCCATTTTCTTTATAATAATCTCTGATAGTTTTTCTATCTTTGCTTGACCAAAGTCCTCTTTCAAAAATAACATTAGCTCCTGCTTTAGCAATTTCTCCTACTTTTCTCGTTAAATACTTATTTAGCCTTTCTGAAAAGACATTATAGAATTCGCCTTGTTCATTATTAATCAATTCATATGTAGCTTCATCTGGAGTAATAACAACTGCATTCAATTGTTCTTTTAATTGATTTGAATAATAACTTTTTCCACTACAAATCTTACCACAAACTAAAATTACCTTTCCCATTATATCACCTCTATTTTCACTAATTCATGCTTTATACATAATATGTCGGCATATTACAAGCCAACCAGTTAATGTTTGTCTTATTTTCTTCCATATAAATCACTTCCTTATTTTTTTCTAATTAATTAGTCTATAAACTATAATCTCTATTGCTCGTAACATTAAAATCTTCCAAGCATTTATATTATATTTTTTTATGCCAAAACCCAATTGTATCTTCTGTTTCAAATCCAGCACTATTATATACCTTAACTCTCCAATCATAAGAATTAATATACGCATTCTCAATTCCCATTGTTTTTAATCGATTTATAACTCCATGTAACATTTGTTTTGCAAATCCTTTACGTCTATATTTTTCTCTTGTACTAACAGGTTCAACAAATGCAGTACTTGTTTCTTTATCTACATAGCAAAAACAATAAGAGCAAATATCTCCATCATCAGTTACTATCAAACTTTCAAAACTATCTTTATAAAATTGAGATTTTTTTCTTCCTTGATATGATAAAGATCCCTCTCTTGGTGCAATAGTTAAATCGCCATTATCATCATCCGGATGAAATCCATAATGGCAAGCAGTAGATTTCATTCCTTCATTAATTTTTTCGCCATAAACTTGTTTATATCCCTTAGGAAGTTCAATTATATAATTTGTTTCTAGCGGATGTTGAACATTATCAAAATCACAAGCCGCATCTCTTGTATACCCTCTTCTTAATAATTCTTCTTGTTGATTTATTAAACTATCATGAGATACAACCAAAAAATTAATTGTACCATCTTCTTCTTTATCAAATAATGGTCTTAATTCTTTTTCACCTAAATCTAGCATTGAGACAAAAATATCTTCATAACTTTTTTTTATGCAGGTATTAAATGAATCTCCATCAGGCACAACTAATCCAATTATATTATTAGAATCATCTTCAAATAAAAATGTATAATCCGAACTTCTTTCTTTTCCTCTTTCATCATGATATAAGACATCAATTCTATATAATAAATCGTCAAATCGTTGAGGTAACCAAGAAACCATATTTTTATTTTTTTTATAATTATCTCTTAAAAATTCAATAACTTTATCATAATCTTCTTCTTTGTTAAATTTTTTTATTATCATTTTTATCACTTACCCTATCTTACTTTTGATAATTTAAACTAATCATAAAACTAAAATATTTCATTTTTATTTGCTATTTGTTTTTTACTAGATATATTTTTTCATCAAATACGAAAAAATCTCAACATAAAAAAGTGCGTATTTTCAATAGTTTGAGCCAACCTTTCGAAAAATACTGATTTTCCAGTTTATATTTGTTTTATTATCATTCATTTATATCACTTCCAATCTTTCTATTTTTGTCGATTCAACATTATCCTGTGACTTCCGTATCTCTTTTATTTAGTTTAATTATATTTCCCTTTTCATATCTTCCATAATGATAATCATATACAAAACCCTTTTCAGGTAACTCTCCAAAGTAAATTTCAAATTCTTCTTCATCAAGAAGTTGTGCTAATTCATTTATATGTTCTAATGCTTCTTTAATAACGCCATCATCATAAATAAAATTATCTTTATAAAACACAATCTCTTTATTTAAATAAAAACCTCGAGTTATCTTATTAAATTCTCCCTTATTCATACCTTTTAATTCGCAATACTCAAAGTGAGACATTGAACTGCCTTTCGGTAAAAGCTCTAAAATATTATTCAAAATAATAAATGCTCTTCTTTGTTTATGAAAATCTCTAGCTTCGTTTTTTTTTTCATATCTATAGTCCATATTATTTCCTCCTATTATATTATTAATACTAAACATGTAAAAATCTCAATGTCAAAAAATCAGTATTTTCAATGGTTTGAGTGTAGTTTTCCTAAAATCCACGTATCGCACTGAATCCTTGTACTTGGCAACTTTTGATTTTTATCTTCCATATTACTCACTTTCCTTCTATTTTGATATTTTATAATAATATATTTTTAAGAAATAAACTTATACTATCTCATAATCATTCCAATTTCAAACTATTATTTTTTATTTTTTCTATATTATCCTTTATAGATAATAGAT
>CAMZHI010000074.1 GCA_947306755.1 uncultured Clostridia bacterium
TTTTTCTATTTACAAAAAACTAAAAATGGTGTAATATAAGAACATAAATTAACAATACTAAATATAGCGAAATTAGGAAGGATGAATTTTTAATGAGATTATTAGAAAATAAAACAGATGAAGAAGAATATACAAAATTTTTAGAAAATCACGAAAGATGTAATTTTCAGCAATCTTTAGAATGGGCAAGAGTAAAAACAAGTTGGAAAAGAGAAGTAATACTTGCAGAAGATGAAAATAAAAAAATAATAGGTTCACTAATGGTATGGGTTAGAAAAATACCTATTTTCGGTAATATAATGTATTCAGCAAGAGGTCCAATATGTGATATTCATGATATGGAAGTATTGCAACAACTAACTGAGGGGGCTAAAGAACTAGCAAAAAAATATAATGCAATAGTTTTAAGAATAGAGCCAGATATAAAAAGTGATGATGAAGATTTTAAAAATATAATGATACAATTAGGATTTTCAATAAAAGATGATGCTAAAAACTTCAGAGAAGAAATACAACCAAGATATGTTTTCAGACTAGATACAAAAGGAAAAACAGAAGATGAAATATTTAAAGCATTTCATCAAAAAACAAGATATAATGTGCGTTTAGCTACTAAAAAAGGGGTTACTATAAAAGAAGGAAATAAAGAAGATTTAAAAGATTTTCATAAAATAATGGTAACAACAGGAATCAGAGATGGTTTTATTACTAGACCTCTTGAATATTTTGAAAAAATGTATGATGAGTTAGGGCCTGAACATATGAAGGTTTTATTAGCTTATTACGAAGGAAAGCCAATTGCTGGAGTTATTCCAATAATGTATGGAAATAAAACATGGTATTTATATGGCGCAAGTAGTAATGAGCATAGAAACCTAATGCCAAATTATCTATTACAATGGGAAATGATTAAAATTGCTTTAAGTAGAAAAAGTGATATATATGATTTAAGAGGAGTACCAGGTATTGCAGATAATAGCAATGGCCTATATAGAATGAAAAAAGGATTTGGTGCAGAATATACAGAATTTGTTGGAGAAGTATATATGCCATATAAACCTATGATGTATAACCTTTACAAAGTATCTGAGAAAATATTTAGAAATGTAAGAGCATTGAAATTGAAGTTTAAGAAATAAAACATGGAGGACACATGAAATCACTTATAGTAAACAGAGAAGATTTAAAACATAATATTAGAATAATCAAAGAAATAGCAAAAGATACAGGAAGACTAGATAATCACAAAAATATAGAAATTATTGGAGTAGTTAAAGGAAATGGCTATGGGCTAGGCCTTGTGCCATATTCAAAATTCTTAATAGATAATGGAATTGATTTTTTAGCAGTATCAACTGTTGAAGAAGCAATTCAGCTTAGAGAAGCAAAGGTTCAAGCAAGAATTCTAATGCTTTCATCAACAGCCATAGAAAAAGATGTGGAAAACCTAATTCAAAATGACGTTATTTTAACTGTTGGCTCAAAAGAATCTGTTGAAGTTGTGGACAAACTATGTGAGAAATTAAACAAAAAAGTAAAAGTGCATTTAAAAATAGATACAGGTTTTGGTAGATATGGTTTTTGTTTTGATGAGAAAGCAAAAATTGTTGAAGTATTAAACAAAGCCAAAAATATAGAAATAGAAGGGATTTTTTCACATTTTACACTTGCATTTTTTCATAATAATAAATATTCAGAAGTACAGTTTAAACGTTTTATAGATGTTATAGAGTATTTAAAAGAAAATAAAATAGAAACAGGAAAGCTTCATATATGTAATTCTTCAGGATTTTTAAAGTTTAAAGATAAAAGACTAAATGCTGTAAGGATTGGTTCTGCTTTTTTAGGAAGACTTTCGATTCCAAATGTATATGGTTTAAAAAAAATAGGATATTTAAAATCTCAAGTTGCTGAAATAAAAAATATGAAAAAAGGAAATAATATAGGATATTCAAATGCATATACATTAAAGAAAGATTCCAAAATAGCAATTATCCCAGTTGGCTATGCAGATGGGTTTAATGTTAGAGATGACAGAGATATGTTTAGAAAAATTGATAGACTTCGATATATAGTTAGAGATTTTAAAGATAGTTTTAAAGACAAATCTTTATATGTTAATATAAAAAATAATCAAGGTAAATACGAAAAATGCAAAATAATAGGAAGACTTGGAATGTACCATGTAAGTGTTGATATTACAGGAAAAGATATATTAATTGGTGCAAATGTTAAATTTGATGTGAACCCAATATTTGTTGATAGTAGCATTAGGAGGGAATATATAAGTGGAGAGTAATGAACAAATAAGACAACAATTTTTTAAAATGAACTTTTTTAAAAAAATATGGTATTCAATTTCAAAGTTTGAAAAATATCCTGAAATGGCAGCATTAGGAGTTAAAAAAGCAATATTATATTTTATAGAAATATTATTTATAATGAGTATTATATATACTGGGATATATGTATATTATATAAATAATGTTGCAGAATTTGATGATAATGGAGTATCTTTTTCAGAAAAATTAGCAATTGAAGTGAAAAGAAAATCTAAAATTGAAAATGGAGAAACTATTATAGAAAATATTAAAAATAGTAAAAATAAAGTACTTATTGCGACAGTTGGAATTACATTTTTAATGGCACTGATAATTGAAACTTTATTAAATGTAATAACATTATCATTTTTCGGTATATTGACATGTGTTTTTGCAAAAATAAAAATGAATTACAAAGCTCTGTTTAATATGAGTATTTATGCATTTACTTTGTCTATCATACTTCGTACCATATATTTTGCAATTACAACATTAACATCATATAAAATAAAATATTTTGATATAATGTATGTTTCAATTGCGTATATAAGTTTAGCTGCAGCAATTTTTATCATAAAATCAAATGTTATAAAACAACATTTAGAATTGATGAGAATCGTTGAAGAAAGTAAAGAAAAGATTGAAGAAAAAATTCCAATGAGAAGAAGAACAAAAGATGATGAAAACAAAGATGAAGAAAAAAATGAAGAAGAAAATGATGATGAAAATAAGAATTCAACTGAAGGGCAGGGTTCAAATGCCTAATTTTACAAAATAAGGTTGTATAAAAGAGGAGAAGAGGAAAAATTATGAAAAAGAACAACAACAAATTGAAGAATTTCCTTTATGGAGTTTTGATAACTATAATAATACTATTAATAATATTCATTTTAATAATAAATTCAAAATCAAATAAAAAAGATGACAAAACATTAAGTTATACAGATCTTATTAAACAAGTTTCAAGCCAAAATGTTAAAAAGGTTGAAATGGTTGTAGGATCAACATCTTTAAAAGTAACATTAAAAAATAAAATAGATGAAAATGGACAAATTATTGAACAAAATCAAGAAGATACAGATAATAAAGATAAAAAAGAGAATCCAGATTCTAATACAGATTCAAATATATATACACAATTACTGAATAATATATTTGGAAATGAGGAAGAAGAAAAAGTAGATGAAGAGCTTATAAAAAAAGCAATAGTTCCAAATACACAAAGCTTTATTGAACTTATTCAAACAGAAACTTTAAATGGAAATGAAATAGAGCTTATTCAACATAAACCAAGTCTTTTAACTACATTACCATCATACATTTTATCACTTTTACCAACATTTATAATGGTTGCATTATTTGTAGTATTATTTAAGATGCAAGGAATTGGAGATAAAGGCGAAATATATGATGAAACAGAAAGAAAGACTAAAACAAGATTTGCTGATGTAGCAGGCCTTGATGAAGAAAAACAAGAAATGGTAGAGCTTGTACAGTTTTTAAAAGAACCTAAAAAATTTATTGAAATGGGAGCTAAAATTCCAAAAGGTGTGCTTTTATATGGAAAACCAGGAACAGGTAAAACTTTAATTGCAAAAGCAATTGCAGGAGAAGCGGGAGTTCCATTTATTTCGATGAGTGGTTCTGAATTTATAGAAATGTTTGCTGGCCTTGGAGCATCAAGAGTAAGAAAGTTATTTGATAAAGCTAGAAAAATGGCACCTTGTATAGTATTTATAGATGAAATAGATGCAATTGGTTCGAGGAGAACAAATGGAAGTGGAGCGGAATCTGAAAACAATCAAACACTAAATCAGTTATTAGTTGAAATGGATGGATTTAAAACAGAAGAAACAATAATAGTTCTTGCTGCAACAAATAGACCAGAAATGCTAGACAAAGCACTTTTAAGACCAGGTAGATTTGATAGGCAAATTACAATACCTGCACCAGATAAAAAAGGAAGAACAGAAATATTAAAAATTCATAGTAAAGGTAAAAAATTAGCTGAAGATATTGATCTAGAAAGTATTGCAGAAGATACAGCAGGATTTACTGGAGCAGAACTTGCAAATATCTTAAATGAAGCTGCAATTATTGCAACTAAATGTGAGCACAAAGTGATAGAAAAAGATGATATTGAAGAGGCTGTTAAAAAAGTAACTGTAGGGCTAGAGAAAAAAGAGAGAGTAATATCTGATAAAGATAAAAGATTAACAGCATACCATGAAGCAGGCCATGCAATAGTAAGTTGGTATTTACCAACTCAAAAGAAAGTAAAAGAAATATCAATAATACCAAGAGGCATGACTGGTGGATACACAATGTATAAAACAGATGAAGATAAATCATATATATCAAAAACAGAAATGGAAGAAAAGCTAATTGCATTACTAGGTGGAAGAGCTGCTGAAAAAGTTGCATTAGATGACATATCAACAGGAGCAAGTAATGATATAGAAGTTGCAACACAAATAGCAAAAGATATGATAGTAAAATATGGTATGAATGATATGATTGGACCATTATCATTAAAAAATGAAAATGGAGAATATCCATTAGACATGTTTGGAAAAGATATGGGAGACAGAATAGGAATAGAAGTTAAAAAATTAATAGACACAGCATATTCAGATGCACAAACACTATTAAGAGAGCATATGGATAAATTAGATGCAGTAGCTGAAGAACTACTAAGATCTGAAAAAATAAA
>CAMZHI010000075.1 GCA_947306755.1 uncultured Clostridia bacterium
CTAGGAATTATTTATCAAAATGAATTGAATAGTTATACTATTGCAGAGATGTATATAGATGAGTTAGAAGATGTTAAAACTATTGTTGGATATCTTCCTTTTGTTGTTGAAGGAGATAATTTAAAGATTATTGGAAAGTTTGTTGAACATAGGGAGTATGGTGAGCAGTTTAAGGTAGAAAGCTTTGAAAAAGTTATGCCTCAAACTCTTGATGCTTTGGAAAGATATCTTGCAAATGGTACTATTAAGGGAGTTGGTCCTGCAACTGCTAAAAAGATTGTTAAAAAATTCGGTGAGGATACTATTGATACTATTAAATATGCTCCTGAAAAGTTGGCCGAAATTAAAGGGATTACAAGAGATAAAGCAATTGATATTTCTGAAAGCTTTATCGAAAGCTGGGAGGTTTGGCAAATTGTAGGTTTTTTAGAAAAGTTTAGTATTGGTGTTGAAAATGCTAAAAGAATATATGATAAACTTGGTAACAATGCAATTGACCAAATTAAAGAAAATCCATATGTTTTGATAGATTTGGTTAGAGGTGTTGATTTTAGACAAATTGATAAAATGGCTTTAGAACTTGGAACTGATGAGACTTCTAAAAAAAGAATACAAAGCGGTATTAAATATGCTCTTATTCAAACTACTTATAATGGCCATTCTTGTGTAATTTTACAAAATTTAGAAGAATATACACATAATTTATTAGATGTTTCAATTGATGAAATTGAAGAAAATATTATTAATCTTAAAGCAAAAGGTGAAATAATAATTGAAGAGCGTGATGATGGAGAAGAATGGGTATATTTGGAGAGCTTTTATAATACAGAAAAAGCAATTTGTAATAGGCTGATAAAATTAGACAAATATGAAAATTCAAAATATGTTAAAGGTATTGAAGATGAAATTGAAAAAGTAGAAAAACATAATGTTATCCAATTATCAGACAAGCAAAAAGAAGCTATAAAAGCTGTAAATGATAATAATGTTACAATAATTACTGGTGGGCCAGGAACAGGAAAAACAACTATTATTAAGTCTATTATAGAAATATATCAAAAGAAGAATAATAAAATTATGCTAGCAGCACCTACTGGACGAGCTGCTAAAAGAATGACTGAAATGACAAGCTATGAGGCAAGTACATTGCATAGGCTTCTAGAAATTGGTAAAATTAATGAAGATGGTTTATATAAGCAATATCAAGATTACCAAGGTACACCAATTGATGGAGATATAGTAATAGTAGATGAAATGTCTATGGTTGATATGTTTTTAATGAATTACTTATTACAGTCTGTGTATCTAGGAACAAAACTAATTTTAGTTGGAGATAGTGACCAGCTTTCATCAGTAGGACCTGGAAATGTATTAAAAGATATTATTGAATCTGAAAGAATTACAACAATACATTTGGATAAAATCTTTAGACAAGCTGCAAAAAGCAAAATTATTGTAAATGCACATAGAGTAAATGAAGGAGAAGGATTTATTTCTAAAAGTGAAGTGTCAGAAGATTCAAAAGATGATTTTTTCTTTATCAATGAAGTAAATCAAGAAAAAATATTAGAACAGGTAATGTCACTTTGCACAGGTAGATTGCAAAAATTTGGAAATTATGATTTCTTTGATAATATTCAAATATTAACACCAACTAAAAAAGGTTTACTTGGAACAAAGGAATTGAATAAATCTTTACAAAATATATTAAATCCAGCAAACAACGTAAAGAAGGAGAAGTCAAGTAAAACAGGTACATATAGAGTTGGAGATAGAATAATGCAAATTAAAAATAATTACGATATATACTGGGAAAGACATTTTACAAAAGAAACTGGAACAGGTGTGTTTAATGGAGAATTTGGAACAATTACAGATATAGATGAAAAAGAAAAAAATGTAGAAATCAAATTTGATGATGAAAAAATTGCATGGTATCAGTTTCAAGACTTAGACCAAATCGAACATAGCTATGCCATTACAATTCATAAAGCACAGCGGAAGTGAATTTGATGTTGTTATAATGTGTGTTCCAAAAGCAGCTCCAATGCTCTTAACACGAAATTTACTTTATACTGGAATTACACGAGCAAGAGAGCTTTTAATAATAATCGGAGATAGTAGAACATTAGGATATATGATAAAAAATGTAGACAGCAAAAAGCGCAATACTGGACTTAAATATAAATTGTGCCATGCCACAGGTACCGGAGATTTTTGACATATTATATGTCAAAAATCTCCGGTACGAGTGACAACAACAGAAAGGAAGTATATATGAATAAACAAATAATTTTAGCAAGTAATAATAAGGGAAAAATTCAAGAATTTAAAGATTATTTAAAACAATTTGATATTGATGTAATATCTCAAAAAGAAGCAGGATGTAATATAGATGTTGAAGAAAATGGAACTACTTATGCAGAAAATGCTTTAATTAAAGCAGAAGCAATTTATAAATTAACTGGAAAACCTGTAATTTCAGATGATAGTGGTTTAGAAGTTGACTTTATAGGTGGAAAACCAGGTTTATATACAGGAAGGTTTTTAGGTGAAAATGCAACAAATCAGGAAAAATGTGAAAAAATATTAGAAATGCTTAAAACTGCCAAAGATGAAGAAAGAACCGCAAGATTTAAAGTATCAATTTGCTTTATCGATGAAAGTGGAAAAGTTGAATTCTTTTCGGGAGAATGTGAAGGGAAAATTGCTTATAGCATGAGAGGCAATAATGGAATGGGGTATGACCCTATTTTTGAATATGAAGGAAGAACTTTTGCTGAAATGAATGAAGAAGAAAAAAACAAAGTAAGCCATCGTGGAAAAGCAATTAAAAAATTGCTTGACAGATTGTCTCATTTTTGATAAAACTATATAGAAATAAATTTTAGGAGGAAAAAAATGAGACATTTAATCGATATAAAAGATTTATCAGTAAATGAAATAGACGAATTAATTAAAGTAGCTAAAGATATTATTGCTAATCCTGTGAAATATCAAGATAAATGCAATCATAAGAAATTAGCTACTTTATTTTTTGAGCCAAGTACAAGAACAAGACTAAGTTTTGAGTCTGCAATGATGGAGCTTGGAGGAAATGTAATTGGATTTTCTTCTGCAAGTTCAAGTTCTACAGCTAAAGGAGAGAGCGTTTCAGATACAATTAGAACGGTAGGATGTTATAGTGATATCATTGCTATGAGACATCCAAAAGAAGGAGCACCACTTGTTGCATCTATAAAATCTACTGTTCCCATTATTAATGCAGGTGATGGTGGGCATAATCATCCAACACAAACATTAACAGATTTACTTACCATATCTTGCGAGAAAGGTAGATTAGATAATTTAACAATAGGATTATGTGGAGACTTAAAATTTGGAAGAACAGTACATTCTTTAATTACTGCAATGTCAAGATATAAAGGAATAAAGTTTGTTTTAATTTCTCCAGAAGAGTTAAAAGTTCCAGAATATGTTAAAGATGAAATACTAGATAAGAATAATATACCATATATAGAAACAAACAATATTGAAACTTATATGGCTGATTTAGATATTCTATATATGACAAGAGTTCAAAGAGAAAGATTCTTTAACGAAGAAGATTATTTAAGATTAAAAGACTATTATATTTTAAATAAATCAAAACTTGAAAATGCAAAAAAGGATTTATGTATTATGCACCCATTACCTAGAGTAAATGAAATATCTGTTGAAGTTGATGATGATCCAAGAGCATGTTATTTTAAACAAGTTCGTTATGGAAAATTTATTAGAATGGCTTTAATACTTAAATTACTTGGAATTGATGAATGAGAGAAAAAGGGAGGAATGAAATAAATTATGAATATCGATAGTATAAAAGATGGTATTGTTATTGATCATATAAAACCAAAAACAGCATTAAGTATATATAATGCATTGAAATTAAGTGATTTAGATTGTTCAGTTGCAATGATAACTAATGTTAAAAGTAAAAAAATGGGAAGAAAAGATATTATAAAAATTGATAAAAATATAGATTTAGATTTGAATATTTTAGGATATTTAGACCCTAATATTACTATTAATATTATACAAAATGGACAAAGAGTTGAAAAAAAACATATAGAGCTTCCTAAAGAAGTTGTAAATATTATAAAATGCAAAAATCCGAGATGTATTACATCTGTTGAGCAAGAACTTAATCACATATTTGTCTTAACAGATAAAGAAAAAGGCATATATCGTTGTAAATATTGTGAAACTATGAAGGAAGAATGATTTGATAACTAGTTTTATTAAAAATACTATATTTCTGAAAGCCTAAATATATTATTTTTCAATCACTTGGTGTCGAAATCTTTATGTACCTGTAATTTTTCTTACGAAAAATTCAGCTACGATGTCGATTTCTCCAGTCGCCCTGCGCTTCGCTCCGGTTTGCTGTCCATTGTTAAGGCTCTGCCTGTTACAATGGCAGTATGCGTTCGAGCTGTTCGACTTACGCGTGATTTCAAAATAATATATTTAGGCTTTCTATAATTCTATAGAATGAGGAAAGAACATGTTAATGTTCTTTTTTTTCTTGACAAAAGCAAATATTCGTAGTAAAATAATTTGAAAATGATTTTCATATTGGAGAAAAGATATGGTTAAACAAAAATATAAAACAGAACAAAGAAAAGAGCTACTTGATTATATGATAAAAAATTCTAAAAAGTTTGTTAAAGCAGATGAGATAGAAAAACATTTAAAAAATAAAAATATTAGTGTTGGTCTTACAACAATTTATAGGTTTCTAAATTCATTAGAGAAACAAGGAAAAGTTAGAGTTGAACTTAGAGAACATACAAAATATTATCAATATATCTCAGAAGAATGCAATAACCATTATCATTTACAATGTAAAAAATGTGGTAAACTAATACATTTACATTGTGATGAAATTAATCAATTAAAAATGCATATAGCAAAAGAACATGATTTTGAAATAGACTCTATGGC
>CAMZHI010000076.1 GCA_947306755.1 uncultured Clostridia bacterium
ATAAAATTACAATAAAAAGAAATAAAAATGTTAAGTGGCTGATTGTTTTAATGCTGATTTGTGCTCTAACAGGATTTTTAACACCATTAGGTACGACACCATATACATATTTATATAACACAATGCAAGGAAATACAACTAGTAATATAAATGAGCACTTACCATTAACTCTAATTAATGATATACCTATATTTTGTACAATAATTATTTTTTTAGCAGTTTTAACATTTACAAATACAAAAATTAGACTTACAGATTTATTTATGATAGGTGGTTTGACTTATTTGATGTTTAGTTCAAAAAGACAATCAACAATGTTTATTCTTTTTGGATCCCTAATCTTAAATCGAATGATTTCAAATGCTATTGAAATTAATTGTAATGAAAAAATTGAAGAATTATCAAAAAAAGCTATAAATATTTTTATTATAATGTTAATAACATTACCTACTATTTATTATAGCTGTAAATATATCAAAAATAAAAGTAATGATGTATATGTAAGTGAAAAATCATATCCTGTAAAAGCATCTGAATGGATACTAGAAAATTTAGATGTAAATAATATAAGATTATTTAATGAATATAATTATGGTAGTTATTTATTATATAAAGGAATACCAGTTTTTATTGATTCAAGAGCAGATTTATATGCACCTGAATTTAATAAAATGAATGATGATATATTTACGAATTTTATAAATACATCAAATATTGGAAAATACTATGGAAAAACATTTAAAGATTATGAGATAACACACATTATATTATATAAAAATTCTAAAATAGCAATGTTAATTGATGAAACAGATAAAGGAAATTACAATAAAATATATTCAGATGATTATTTTGTTATATATGAGGTAATAAAATAATGATTATATTAAACTTTTTATAATAGGAGGCTTAATAAATAATGGATAATTCATCTAGATTTCAAGAATATAGAGAACAATATGAAGAATTTCATTATAATGATTTTACAATAAGAGAAGATGACAAATCATTTTATTTAGAGTTTGAATTTGAAATACCTGGATTATGTGTATTTAATCCTAAAACTATAATTTTAAAAAAATCTTTATTATGGAAGAACATTGATGATTTTTATGTAAAAAATATGGTTTTTCATATAGGACTTATAGAAATGATAAGTTATTGGAAATGTACATGTTCACCAAAAATTGTAATTAATTGTGGATATTTAAATGAAGAACAGATAAAATGGTGGAAAAAACTATATTTTAATGGATTAGGAGAATTGTTCTATACTAATAATATAAAAACGAATATAGATGATTTTGTAAATATCAAATGTACCAATAATCAAAAACATAATGAATATTATAAAGTTAAAGATGAATTTAATGGTTATATAGTTCCAATAGGTGGAGGAAAAGATTCTATTGTTACATTAGAAACTTTAAAACTGGATAAAAAAAATGATTATTGTTTAATTATAAATCCAAAAAATGTAACCTTAAAATGTGCTGATTTAGCAGGGTTTGAGAACGACAATATAATTGAAATTAATAGAACAATAGATAGAAAATTACTTGATTTAAATAAAAAGGGATTTATTAATGGCCATACTCCTTTTTCTTCTATGCTTGCTTTTTTATCATATTTTGTTGCATATATGTTATCTAAAAAATATATTGCATTATCAAATGAAAATAGTGCAAATGAATCAAATGTAGCAGAAGAAAAAGTAAATCACCAATATTCAAAAAGCTTTGAATTTGAATGTGATTTTGTGTATTATTCTAATAAATATCTAAAGACTCCAGTAAAATACTTTAGCTTTTTAAGACCTCTTAATGAATTGCAAATTGCAAAAATATTTTCAAAATATGAAAAATATCATAGTGTTTTTAAGAGTTGTAATGTTGGAAGCAAAGAAAAAGAATGGAAATGGTGCTGTAAATGCGCAAAATGTTTATTTGCATATATTATTTTAAGTCCATACTTGTATAAAGAAAAATTAATAAATATATTTGGAATGGATTTATATGAAAATAAAGAGTTATTAAGTATATTTATAGATTTGACGGGAAACGGAAAAACAAAACCATTTGATTGTGTAGGAACTTTTGAAGAAGTGAATTTTGCTTTAGCTAAAACAATTGAAAAACAATCTAATCAATTACCATATTTATTAAAATACTACAAAGATAATTACAAGTTAGTAGATACCTCTAATGATATAACAATGAGATATAATGTAGAAAATAATTTGAATGAGATTCAAAATGATATATTAAGAAAAGAGGTTTTTTATGATAAATGAGCTAATAAATTATTTTAGAAACAAAAAAATTCTTATTTTAGGATTTGGAAAAGAAGGTATTTCAACATATAAATTAATAAGAAAGTATTTACCAACTCAGCAACTATATATTGGTGATAAAAAAGAAAATTTTCAAGAAACTTTTGATTTCGCTGGTGATACTAATTTAATTTTCATAAGTGGAAATGGGTATCTAGATAATTTAGATGATTATGATATTATTATGAAATCTCCCGGAATTTCTTTTGCAAACTTAGATACGTCTAAATTTGCTCATAAAATAAAATCACAATTAGAGTTATTGTTAGAATTCTTTAATAATACTACAATTGGAATTACGGGAACAAAAGGTAAGAGCACAACAAGTTCATTAATTTATGAAATTTTAAAAGACCAAAATCAAAAAAGTATACTTTTAGGAAACATTGGAGTGCCTGTATTTGATTATATTGACAAAATTGATGAAGATGTAAGGATTGTTTTGGAAATGTCATCGCATCAGCTAGAATATATGAAGATGTCTCCTAATATTGCAATTTTATTAAATATATATCCAGAACATTTGGATCATTATAAAACATATGCGCATTATGCTACAGCAAAATGTAATATTTATAGATTTCAAAAAGATGGAGATGTATGTTTTTATAATGCTGATGACGAAATGATCCAAAGATTGAAGACAGGAGTTACTACAGCAGATACATATAAGATTAGTTTAAAAGGTAAAGATGATGCTGATATATGTTTGAAGGAAAATACCATATATTTTCGAGGAAAACCAATATATTACAAAAACGAACATAGAAAATTGCCAGGTGATTATAATTTAAATAATATTATGTTTGCTCTTGGAGTTTCTGAGATATTTGGTTTAGATTTGATGCAAACAAAGAAAACAATTAGTAACTTTGAACCATTAAAACACAGATTAGAGTACATTGGAAACCATAATGGTATTAAATATTATGATAATAGTATTGGAACTATACCACAGGCAACAATAGAAGCAGTAAAAGCTTTAGGTGATGTTGATACATTAATAATTGGAGGAATGGATAGAGGTATTGACTATACAGAGTTTATACAGTTTTTAAATGAAAGTAAAATTAGTCATATTATTTGTATGCCATCAACTGGGCATAAAATTGGTGAGAAATTAAGACCAGAAGTACGTCATTTTGTAGGAAATTTAGAAGAGGCCGTCACACTTGCAAAGAGTATAACTGAGGCAGGTAAAAGTTGTTTATTATCTCCAACTGCAGCTAGTTATGGATTTTTTAGAAATTTTGAAGAAAGAGGAGATATATTTAAAGAATTAGTAGAACAAATGGATGAATATAGTGCGGATTTTAGACTTAACCTCCATACTTAAATTCGTTTTGTATCATTTCAAAATATGGATTATTAATGAACTATAAAAATGTGCTGAAATATAGAAAAAAAGCTTGACATTACAACTATTAATTAATATAATGTTAAACAAGAAAATCAACATAAAAGGAGCAACAAATGGCAGAATTTGAACTAAATGATTTTAGACAACAATTAAGTCAAATGTCAGATGAAACATTAATACAAAAAGTAAAACAAGAACAAAATAATACAGCTTTAGACTGTTTAATAGATAGATATAAAGATATGGTGAGCATAAAGGCAAATAAATTTTTTATGGTTGGATCTGAAAAAGATGATATGTTACAAGAAGGCTATATAGGTTTGTATAAGGCTGTAAAATCATATAATAATCAGATGCACAATTCATTTAAAACATTTGCAGGTTTATGTGTAGAAAGGCAGATGATTACTGCTGTTAAAAATTCTAATCGTCAAAAACATATTCCTTTAAATTCTTCTGTATCATTAAATGCAGGTGCCTATGATGAAGATGGAGACACACAAGTTATTGATGTACTAGACACTAGAAAAACAGGTGAAGATCCACTTGAAATAGTTACAAAAAAAGAATATTTTTCTGTTGTTGAAAAAGAAATTAATACAAGTCTAAGTGATTTTGAGAAGCAAGTTTTAGCACATTATAAAAATGGAGAAAGCTATTCAAAAATAGCAGAAAGTTTAAATACAAAAACAAAATCAGTAGATACTGCAATACAAAGAATAAGAAAAAAAGCTCAAAAAATAAAAAATAAAATTGAAACAGAATAAAAAAGTGGAGGGAGGAAGTCAGAGGTAGGAGGTCAGACTTCCTTTTTCTCAATTCCGAATGAAAGGATAAGAATATGAAAGAAAAATTTCTACAATTGTTAAGAAACACCAATAGAGAAAACATTGAAGATTTAATTGAATTTATTACAAAAACTGATTTTTTTGAAGCTCCAGCTAGTACAAGATTTCATGGCTCAAGAGAACACGGATTATTAGAACATAGTTTAAAGGTATATGAGATTTTAAAATTTAAAGTAGAGCACTCTGTAATTGATATCAAAACACCACAAGAATCATTAATACTTATTGCTTTACTTCATGATTTGTGCAAAGCAAATTATTATAAAATAGATTACAGAAATGCAAAAA
>CAMZHI010000077.1 GCA_947306755.1 uncultured Clostridia bacterium
CTTTTTCTTTAGTTAAATTCATTTCTTTAAATTTATCAAATTTTGCTCCTGTTCTACATCCACACCAATCAGTTGCTCTTGCTAATTCTTTATTTGTTAAATTAATAACAAATTCACCACTTTCTTTTATAATGTTATACGAATATCTTGTAGGTCTTAAAGATATATAGCACATAGCAGGATCTGAATTAATTGTTCCAGTCCATGCAACTGTTACAATATTTGATTTTTCCATTGTACCACAAGTCACCATAACAGCAGGAACTGGATTAAGGAAAAAAGGGGACGGAGTTAATTTTTCATGTTAGTGAAAAATTAACTCCGTCCCCTTTTTTTCACCTTTTTTTCATCTTATTTTTTTCTAATTCATTTTCAATTTTACTTAATGATGTTACTGGAAAACTACAGACAGGTACATTTTCTTTTTCAATTATCTTATAATTAAATAAATATGAAAAAATATATGCATCTTTACTATATACATTATAAAAGTTTCCTATTTTAACAAGAACTACACAGGATTGATGAACTTGTTTTATAGTTTTCACAATATTTACAACTCCCATTTAGTTTCCTGCTCGTCCACAAGGGACCGAGCTGGTCCCTTAACCTATATTATATTTTTTACTTCAAGCTAATTCTGTTCAACAGTAAACCCTGTCGATGATGTTCCTTTTATGAGCTTAGAGCTTAGAGAAACTACAGGGCGCAAAGCGTAAGAGTCGCGATTAGCGTCGAGGTTCGAGTAAAACATACTGCGACCGTCGACGTTACCGCTATTCACATCGCCCACAATGAAGTCACAATAGCTTGAGAAAAGAATCACACAACGTGAAGCCAACCAATAAGTTGCAGTACTTCCAGAACCATTTGTCATTAATAAACTATAATTAATGTTTTTGCTTGTTCCATCTTCTTTTCCCTCTTCTTTTTCTTCTTTTGTTGCTTTAAATGCTGTTTGCATAAAGTTATTCTCTTTATACCAGTATGTTTGTTTTGGTTGAATACTTGTTGTTGCTTGTACATATCCCTCACTCCAATAATCTGTTGCTGATTTCGTAATTGGATCTTCACCATTTGCTTGTGGTTCTGATACACTATCTGTTCTATGAATTGGTGTTGTTTGTTTGGTCCATAAATTTAATGTTGAACTTGTATTTGTATTTTCATTTATCACACTATTATATTCTTGTACATATATTAATGGGTAATAACTTTTGGATTTTAAATATGCACTAGTATATTGATTTCCATATGTAGCAGCTGATTCATAACTATGTGCTGTACTTAAAGCTGTATCTGTCATTCTATCTTCTATATCTTTTATATTTAAGTTTCTTCCCTCTATTGTATATTGAATTCCTCCTTTGGTTATTGTTCCTCCATAAAGTTCATCACAAGCTTTATTTAATAAATATACTGCATTATTATATCCTTGTGCTTGTCCTAGATATACAGTATTTGGTGATGGTGCTGTTGATATTAATTCTACTTTTTCATTATCTTCATCTATACTTAATACTCTCCAACTTGTTATTGACATATTTGTATTTCCAGTTGTTACACTTCCAGATGCCTCAGTTTGTAATGTAATGTCATCACTTGTAGGATTTTTGCTTGATGAACATAATTCTGCTTCCCAAGTAGATGTTCCACTTGGTTTATATGTTACAGTTGAGCCTATTTTTAACCCACTTGGTATGTTTGAAAATTGATTTACTGTTATTGTTTTTGAAGTTGTTTTGGCTTCTCCATCAACTTTTCCTGCAATATTAAAAGAATATGTTCCATTTGCTGTAACTTCTGTTACCCATTCTCCATTTATTAATGATGGAGTAAGTCCAGTAGCTGTTACAGATGAAATAGTTCCTTCTGCCAAACTTGCTGTAAAGTGAATCTCTACAGTTCCATCTCCTTGTATTTTTGGTGTTGTTATAGTTTGTCCATTTGAATCTTTTAAAACAAATGTAGTTTCTCCTACTACAATACTTGCCCCTTGTTTTGTTATATTTCCATCTGCATCTATATCATAATTTTTTCCGTTTACTGTAACAGTAAATGTTCCATTTTCATTGTTCGTTACTGTTGTATTTCCTGTTCCATATGTTTTTTCTAATTCTTCTTGCATTTTATTTGCAAATTCTTCATTTGAAGTTGTATATTTTCCTATTAATGCACTGTTATATGCTAATGCTATATTTTCAGTTATTTGTGCTTCATCTGTCAGTTTCTTTGCTTGTCCTGCTCTAGTTAAAATTCCATTATTTCCAGTTAGCATTGAAATTGAAATTCCGTGCTAAAATTAATAATACAATAATAGTCACAACTAGTGCTATTAGCGTAATTCCAGTGTTTTTTCTGTAATTTTTTTTTTGGTTTTTTAAATTGATTTTCATCATCTGTTCTCCTTTTCTTTTTTTATTTTAGGACTTTTTCATTTCCAATTTTTTAATTTTATATATACATTTTAAACTAAACTTTTTTATTATGCAATACCTTTTTTATGATTTTTATTAATTATTTTATGATTATATGTATCTTTATTTACTTTTTCAAGATAATATTTAGTGATAATATTTGATATTAAGAAGGTATGTGTTTTAACTATGTTAATTACAAATACAGACGTATTGAATATATTAGGGAAAAAATCAAAAAAGCTAGAAATAATTTAAATAATACACAAGAATATGTTGCAGAAAACATAGATATTTCTATAGATTTACTACGAAATATAGAAAATGGTAGAAATATTGGTAGTATCCCTACTTTATTAAATCTATGTAATTTCTTAAAAGTTTCACCTAATGCTTTATTTAGTGAGCTTTTAAATTTTAATGAATTTTCAAATGATACATTAGATACAAAATTGCTAAAACAATTTCAAAAATTATCTAAAAAAGATAAAGAAACTTTGAAAAATATAATTATTCATATCGATAAAAATTATTAAAAAAAGAAAAAGGAAAAAGGGGACGGAGTCAATTTTTCAAAAGCTTGAAAAATTGACTCCGTCCCCTCTTTCCTTTTTTTCTTTTTTCATTTTTATTTAGGTTATTTCTTTTGTACAGAATATCCAAATTTTCCAATTTTATTTCCTTGACTATAATATCCTCCATTAGCATAAGAAATTAGGTCACATTTTGAAATGTCAAATGCTCCATTTTCATCAATATATTTTTCATCAGCATCAACAGAAAGAACTTCTGCTATAAACATATGATGTGAACCCAAGTCTTTTATTTCTTTTACTTTACACTCTATTGAAGCAGGGCTTTCTTTTATTAGAGGACATTTTACAAAGTTTGCTTTTTCTTTAGTTAAATTCATTTCTTTAAATTTATCAAATTTTGCTCCTGTTCTACATCCACACCAATCAGTTGCTCTTGCTAATTCTTTATTTGTTAAATTAATAACAAATTCACCACTTTCTTTTATAATGTTATACGAATATCTTGTAGGTCTTAAAGATATATAGCACATAGCAGGATCTGAATTAATTGTTCCAGTCCATGCAACTGTTACAATATTTGATTTTTCCATTGTACCACAAGTCACCATTACAGCAGGAACTGGATTAATAAATGTTCCTGGTTTCCACATAATTTTTGACATAAATAATTCTTTTCCTTTCTTTAAAAAGATAAATAGTTATAAAAACAATTTCTATTAAACTTTTTTCTTCTATATTTTATAAAATTTAATCACTAAATTAGCCCATACACTTTTTCTAATTCTCTCTGTACTAGAAATTGTCTCATAATACTCTTTTATTTCATAATTAAATCCTATATTTGATAATATGTTTTGAAAATCTTCTTTAGTCATATAATTATATAATTTGCCTTCAAATATTTCTGAACCTTTTCCTTTTTTAAATGAAAAATGAATAATTCCTTCATTTTTTAAAGCTTTTATTAATTTAATTAACACATCTGGTAAATTTTCTTCTTCTATATGGAGAATTACAGCACAAGCCCAAATCGCATCATAAACATTTTCTTCATCAAAATCCTTAAATTCAATACAATCAACCTTTTGATTAATATATTCAGATGCTATTTCACACAATTTATAAGAACCATCAATTGCCCTTACTTTATAACCTTTACTGATAAAAAATTTACTATCTCTTCCTGACCCACAAGCAAAGTCCAATATATATGAATTCTTTTTTATATGTTTAAGAAATTTTCTATAATTAATTTCAAAATCAGCATTTATAGTTTGTTCAAAATATTTTTCAGCATTGTCATTATAATATTTTAAAGTATCATATTTTTTACTCATTTATCTAATCCTTTTATACATAATAAATTCTAGAAAACAATTAGATTTATATTAATAATTTAAAAGATATATCATAATAATAAATCTATTACAATTCACTTAAATTATATATCTTCAAACATCTCACCTCTCACTTTTAATCTATAAATTACTAATATAAATCTAATTTTTAAAATAAAAAAATCTAGCGACAACCTATCTTCCCAGCAGGGTAACCCGCAAGTATTTTTGGCACTATTCTGCTTGACTTCTGTGTTCGGAATGGGAACAGGTATTTCCAAAATAGTTATCATCACTAGAAAATTATTATGTGTAATTATAACACACTGAAAAATACATAGATGAATATCGTTTTAGTCTATTAACTACCTAGTTTAGATTCCTTCTTAATCACTTAATACTCTGTATAGCTGTTTAATGATGCTTATCTTCGTCTTCGACTCGATAATATCTATTAAACCGCAAATTGTGGTTAAGCCCTCGATTTATTAGTATTGATTAGCTTAATACATTACTGCA
>CAMZHI010000078.1 GCA_947306755.1 uncultured Clostridia bacterium
TGTCATTGATTCCATTTTTATAAATCTATTATCTTGTGGAGTATAACCATTTTCCATTAGTTCTTTTACAGCTTTTCTCCATATTTTATTTAAACTTTGTTCTTTAATAAATATCATTATACTTCTCCAATACAGTTGCTTTTAACATTATATCAAATTTCTTTTAGAAAGTAAATAAAAAAACGAAAATAATGTTTGTATATATATAATATAATACAATTTTTTATTTTCGTTTTTATTATAATATTAAATTAATTATGCTGATTTTAGTTCTAATCTTAATTTATCTGCAATCATAGCAATGAATTCTGAATTTGTTGGTTTTCCTTTTGCAGCTAAAATTGTATATCCAAAGATATTTTCTACTGTTTTTTGGTCGCCTCTGCCCCAAGCAACTTCTATGTTTTAGCAATTATTATAAATACAACTTTTATATTTTTATCTTCATTTCTGGAAACAATAAATTTTAGCAATGCTATAAATATTCATTGCATTTAGCTCCATATATTCATTGCATTGATTGTAGTAGAATTTTTTGCATTTGTCAATAGCAATAAATCTACAAATTAATATCTATATGATATTGTTTATTTAATGATTCAATCCTATACTTTCCTAATTTACTTGACGAATTTAATCTTTTATTTACAACATCTACAAATTCTTTTTTAACTTCAAATAACCTCATCTTATTCCATATACTATGTGCATATCCCCATTCTGCCTCACATAATTCATTATTCAAATTTGGAATAAAAAACTCTTCATTATATAGTTTATTTCTAATTATGCTTTCTTCTTTATCATTCATCAGATTATTTAATAAAATATCATATTTATCAAAGTCATATTTTCCATCATTAAATTCTTTTTTTACCTCTTCAAACAGTTTATTATAATATCCAATAGAAATCTTATTTTCTAATATTTTTAGATATTCTTTCATTTTATCGCTTTCTGTTCCACACTCCCAATGCAAATGATATCTTTCCTGTATCCCTTTGGTTGTATCCAACTGTGCTATATATAAATCCATTGTATTTAAAATATCTTCATCTTTGAGGTAAGGTTGTAAATCAACTATTTCAGCATATCCATACAAATAACTTAATTTTTTAAACCAATCATAAATATTTAAACTATCATCAACTTTATTCATATATTTATCATTAAAACTATCAACTCTTTGCTTCAATTGTTCTTCTGATAAATAAAATGGGTCTATTTTTTCTATATCTTCTATTTGAGGATTATTTATTTCATCATATATAGATTCAATTATTTTTGCATTTTCTTCTATATTGATATCATCATATATTTTTGTTAAATAGTTTACTATTCTATGTTTATAATATGGACTAACATTATTGAAGTATTTTTTCATAATATATTGTACTGATTTGTCCTCAAATGCACTTAAAATACTGTTATTCTCTTTTTCCTCAACTTTCATATAATCTTTATTAATCTTCTCTACAACAGTATATATTTCCATTTGAACAAGTTCCTCCTTTTGATTTTTGTTCAACTTATCAAAATCTATATATTGCAAATTTTGATTAATAAAATCAACACACTTTTTTAAAGTTCTTAGATTTTTAACATTACTTTTCTTAAAATACTGCTCTACAATATCAAAAAGTTCATTATTATTATTTAAGTATTTTTTTATTATAGAACTTTCTGCTTTTTCAGAATACTCATCTATATTATATATTTTTTCAATAACTTTTTCTTTAAAGTTATTAAATTTGCTTTTATCTTCTGGTAACAGCTTTTCACTATTAGCTATTAAAATAACCTCAACTTTCTCTAAACTTGATAAACTTTCAAAAAGTCCCATCAATTCATTTATATCAATATTATTACTTTTTCTTTCTATATCATCTATAATTATTAAAATCTTTTTATTTTCTTTTTTCATAAAATTATTTGTATTTTTTATTTCAGGAAAAGGAATTGAAATTGATAACACACCCAATTCTTTTCCTCCAAACAAAGAATCATATCCTTTTTTTGCTAATCCTTTTACTTTATGTAATTCTTTATAAATATATAAATTTATTTCTGAAATTGAATTAACTCCAAATACTGAAACATATATTACCTTGTCATATTTATTTTTATTTTCTTTATATTTATTCTTTATTAAATATGTTTTTCCAATTCCCCAATCTCCATCTACTAAAACTGTTTTATATACACTTGAAAATTCATTATCTAATCTTTTATCTAGTTCATCTATTTTCATTTTCTTCCTACTTTCTGTTTTATTTATTACATAATATAGCACACTTTTTTGTTTTTTTCTAGTTTCAAAATTTCAAAAATGCGTTTATAAAATGTCAAAATCCCTAAAACAACAAATTATACTTCTAACGCATTTATATTACTTAAAAACGATTCTTGTGAGTTTACCAAAAAAATATAAAAATGAGAATTTGACACAAGACTTATATTTTTATATTATAGAACTTGTATTACTTTCTCACTTTTTCAACAATTTATATTAGATTCTTCTTACATATATGAATCTATATCTTTATTTAATTCTTTTAATTCTATATCACTTACAGAACTCTCTAATTCTTCAATTTTTTCAATAAGTGATTCGTGTTCTTTTACAATCCCCTTCATCATAAATATTATTTCAACAAGTAATTCTTTTTCATTAAGTGCCAGTAATCTTTGTTTTTCCTGCTCTATTTTTTCTTTTTCTAATCTTTCTTCTTCTTCTCTTCTTTTTTGTGCTTCAACTTTCATATTATCTATTTTCTTTTTTATATTATCAAACATATATATCCCTCCATATTAACTTATTTTTAATCTAACTATTTTTATTATATACATCACTAATAGCCTTCTGTATTAAATCCCCTAAAGTTTCAGGAATCTTTGAATCATAGTTTTCAGAATAATTTATCCAATATGTTCCTGTAATTTCCCCGTAATCATTAAAATCAATTTCAAAATCCCACTCTGATATTCCACTTTGAGAAACTACTGTTACATTTATTGCTCCATTATCTATATCAATTCCGATTTATTCGTTTTATTCGTTTTGCACAATTACCTACAATAGTTTCAAATATATCTTCAGTCATTATCTCATCATATTCGCAAATCATACTTTTTCTTTTTTCATATTCTTTCTCTGCCTCTTTTTCAGCTTCTTTTGTTTCAATTTTATTTTTTATAGCCAAAGCAGAAATACCAGCTACTGCTCCAGTAATCAATAATCCTTTACCTAACTTTTTAAAAAATCCCATTTTATTCCTCCAATATCTTCTTATATACAAAAAATAAAATAAAACAATACTACAATATGCATTATAAACATTAAAGGAAGTCCAACTGTAAAATAATCTTTGCTTGTTTTATGATTGAATAATTTCATTGCAAGTAAACCTCCTAATTCGCCACCTACAAAAGCTAATCCCAATAGTGTAACAATCCTTATTCTATTTTTTTCTTTTATTGCTAATAATTTATCTACACCATAAGTAAAAAATGTTATTATATTTATAACTAGTAAATATTTAAGCAGTATACTATTTTCATCAAAAAAATTTTTTAGTTTATTAAATTGAATTGAAAATGCACCATTTACTATCATAAAGTATAAAACAATTTGTATTGGAATTATGCAATACAAAAAAACCGTTGACATCATTATTGATTCTTTTTCTTTATTAAGTTTTCTTTGAAATATTAACAATGGTACTAGAATTCCAATTGAACCTCCTAATAAACTTACAATTGTTATTAATGAATCTATTTCTGAATCAGCTGTATATCTATATAATAATAAATTTATTAAATATAAAACTAATCCAATAATATTAATGATACATAGATAATTTTGAAAAATCGATAAATCCATATTTTTACACCTTCCATAATAATATCATACCATAAAAGCTTAAATTATACAATCTAATAAAATTTTAGTTTTATAATCATAAAAAACGTTGATACTATTGACTTTTAGTATACTGATTTTTTAATAACAATTTTATAAGATATAAAAAATCATTGTAAATTATCATACATATAATTGAAAAATACACGCATATTTCTAATATAGTTGTTTATTGTTACTAGACTTACTTTCTTACCAAAATCCCCCCTATTTTGAGGGTTATTCGTTTTTTTCGATTGTTCATTATATACAACTGTGTATTTTCCTCTTTCTTTCAAGTTTTCAATGTAATCTTTTAAATGTTTTTCAGTTATTTGTGCCGAATTTTTTATACTGTATTTGTCTTTTAAATAAATCAACAGCAATCTCAATGTTTGCTCATAACTTCCATAAGTTTTTTCTGCAAGACCTTTATACTCGCAATAATTGATAAAATCATCTACCTCAAAATCAATTTTTTCCATAAAATAAAAACCTCCCATATTCATATTTTTTATGAATATATAGAGATTTTTTAATCAATAAATATTTATAATTCATTGCATTACCTAAACATAATTCATTGCTATTTATACAGATTTTTTACTTAATTCATTTCGCCTTTCATAGAGTTCGTTGCATTAGTCATTCTCTGTAAGTATTGATATATAGGCATTTAAGCACTCTTTAATTCTAACCTTAATTTATCTGCAATCATTGCAATAAATTCTGAATTTGTTGGTTTTCCTTTTG
>CAMZHI010000079.1 GCA_947306755.1 uncultured Clostridia bacterium
ATGTTTATTTCTTTTGCGTTTTTACCTACAATTAATGAAACTTCATTTTCTATTTCATCTGTAGTAAACCCTTGAGATGCTAAAATAATTTTCATTTTTCCCCTCCATATTTTGTTTTGATAAGAAACCAATTTTTCTATTTCTGTTTGTATTATTGGCTAAAATATTCTTAAACCAAGTTTTTTAGCTCTTTAAAAAGCTTATAATATTTTTAATCTTTTTCATATCCAATTCTTTTCTTGATGAAAAGCTATATCTATTTATAACAGATAATTCTAGATATTTCTCAATATTGTGAGTTGATTTTGTCATTTCTTCCATTGTAATACTATCGTCCTCTAAGGCTCCAACATATATGAATATGATTTTTTTGTCTTTTAATGTTGATCTTTTATACATATAATGTAATCTATCTATGAAGTTTTTAAAAAATCCACTCATTCCTCCAAAATAATTTGGAATTGCAAAAACTATTATATCATTCTCAAGTATTTGATTTATAACCTTAAATAAATCATCATCAATTATACATTTAGCATTTTTATCACAAAACAAGCATCCTCTACATAATTCAATATTATAATCTTTTAATTTTATTATTTTAGCATCATTAATGTTTTTTTGTATTTCTTTTAGTATTTTATATGAATAACAATCTCTATTGCTACCTGATATTAATAAAACTTTATTCAATCAGCTTTCCTCCTCTTTTTGATTTTTATTATGTTCAGTTCTCCTACATATTTTATAATTCTTCTAATTCATTAAATCTAATCAAAGTATCCTTTAACCACTTATAAACTCTTTTGGTTGATGATATACTTACACTTTCATTAACTGAATGACAATTTTCTATTGTTGGTGCGATAGTGCAAATATCTACATTATTTATGTTATTGGATAATATTCCACATTCCATACAAGCATGTATCTTTTTTACAATAGCTTCTTTTCCAAATAATTCTTTATAACTATTTTTCAATAATTCTCTAACATTTGATTTTTCCTTATATGGAAAGAATGGTTTACTTGAATCAATTATAAATTCAAAGCCATATTTATTTGCCAAATTTCTAGTTTCTTTTATTAATTCATCTTCTTTTAATGAATTTGAACTTCTAATGCTATATTTTATTGTTAAAACACTATCTTCTATTGATACTTTTCCTATATTTGCAGATAATAATGGAAAGTTATCTTCCTTATATACTTCTATTAATCCGTTTTTCAAATTATCTAAAACATTTATAATGCTTATACTTGTTTCAATTATTTTGTTTCTATTAATCGCTTCTATTTTATAACTGTAATCTCTATCATCTTTTTCAAGCTTTAAATCTAAACTATCAATATTACTTTTTATTGTTTCTATATCTTTTTTTGATGAAAAAATAACATAACCATCGCTTGGAATAACATTATCTCTCTTTCCAATCTCTATAGACGAGATTTTAGTGTCATCTAGATTCTTTAATATTTGAGTAATAAGTTTGATAGCATTTGTCCTATTTTTATTAATATCATCACCAGAATGCCCACCCTTAAGACCTTTAACTGATAATTTATAAAACTTACTATTATCACTAATATAGTTTATTTTTTTACTTAATGTAATCGAACTCATTCCTGCACTTGATGCCTCTATTTCTCCTTCTCTTATTCCATCTAAACTAATTAATGTCTTTCCTGTAATTAAAGAATAATCAAAATTCATTGCCCCTATCATTGTTGTTTCTTCCTGTGTTGTTATTATTGCCTCAATATTTGGCATGTTTTCATTTTCTTGTAATATTGCAAGAATAATTGCAACACCTATTCCATCATCAGCTCCTAATGATGTATTTTTTGCTCTATAATAATCTCCATCTATATAAAATGGTATTCCTTTATTATCAAAATCATAATCATTTGTTGAAACACAAACCATATCAGAATGTGCTTGTAAAATTATTGTTTTATCTGAATTATTATTTTTTCTCAAAAATACCGTATTATACTTGCCAAAATGATATTCTATATTGCTTTCTTTTGCATAATTAATTAAATATTGTGCTATTCTTTCTTCTTTTCCAGATTCTCTTGGTATACTCATTATTTCTTCAAAATATTTAAATACAGTTTTCATTTTTTCATTTTCCATTTCAATTACCTATATTTTTTATCTGTTTATAAAATACAATACTCATAATTATCATCATTAATGCTAATAAATCAGATAATACTAATTGTAATATTGCTGCCCAAGCTATTGGTTCTAATGGCCAAGGTTCTATAAATGTTGCTAAACATGCCCTAAATATCCAAACAATAGTTAAAAAGAAATATAATTCTTTAGCTTCCCTATTTTCACCTAATGCTCTTTTCCCCCATATAATCAATAATAAACTACTACCAAACAATAATAGTGAAAAACAATAATTTGTATAATCTATTCCAACAATTAAATTTTCATATTGCATTGGTAAATAATCATACCATTGAAACATTATTGGAACAAAGAAGTGCCATAACCCAACTAACATACTCATAACTGTTGTTATATAATATAATACTTTATATTTTTTCATAAATTCCCCCATTTATATTCTTTTACTCTTGTGTCAGTATTTGTTTTAAATAGATTTTAAAGACTCAAAAAAATCTCCATGCCTAATTTTTCATAATCTTTGTTATTTCACTTATTGAATCTATTTTGTAATCATATTGTTCAACATTGCCAAATCCATATGATGCATAAACAAATGGTATTTTTGCATAATCTGCTGCTATTTTATCACTAATTGTATCTCCAACATATATAGCATTTTTAATGTTATTTCGTTCTATAATTAATTCTATATTTTCTCCCTTACTTAACCCTGTCCTACCATTGCTCTCATAATCTTTGAAGTATTTTGATAAATTACTACTTCTTAAAAATGATTCAATATATCCTTCTATACAATTACTAACAATATACAATGAGCTATATTTTGATAATTCTTTTATTGTGTTCGTCATATTATCATATAATGTTCCACCATTTTGCATTAAATTTTCAATATTTTTTTCAAATGCTTCTTTTGCAAATTTTTCTGCTTTATCTTTTTCCAAATAGCTGTAATAAATTTGTACAATTTCATCGAATGGTAAGCCCATAGAACTTATCACTTCTTTTTCTGTTATTTCACGAGTTATTTCTTTATGCTTACTTTTTACTTCTGCAATCGATATTACACAACTTTCTATTGTACTCCATAAAGTGCCATCTAAATCAAATATAATTCCATCATACTTCATAATATTCCTCATCTATCTAAATACATTCATTAAAAATATTAACTATATCCTCTTTATTCAAATCAATAAAACCTTCTATTGTTCCGTTTTTGCAAATCCTATCTGCCATCTCTTCAAAGTGTTCATCATTTATATTCAAACTTTTCAAATCATTTGTTAATTCTAAGTCTTCATATAGAAAGTTTTCTAAACATTCTATACTTTTTCTTGCAACTTCAATTTTTGGTAAATTTTTATCAATATCAAAAACATTTATTCCAAATTCATAATATCTATCTACATTACTTTCATTTAAAGCATATCGCATATATTTTGGTGTTAAAATTGCTAGTCCTAAACCATGTGTAATATCATAAAATGCTGATAATTGATGCTCTAGCATATGGCAAACCCATATATTTGGTTGTCTATCTATTCTTACAAATCCATTTATAGCCCAAGAAGATGCCCACATTAAATTTGCTCTAGCCTCATAATTATTTGGTTCAATATAAGCAATTTTTGCATATTTAATTACTGTTTTCATTAAACCTTCCATCACTCTATCTAACATAGATAAACCTGTATTTCTAGAAAAATATGTTTCAAGAATATGTGATAATATATCTGCACTTCCACATGCAGTTTGATATTTATTCACAGTATATGTAAGTGTAGGATCCAAAAATGAAACTTTTGGAACAATTAGCGGTGATTTTACACCCTTTTTTTGATGTGTTTCCATATTTGAAATGACTGCTGTTCCGTTCATTTCAGAACCAGTAGCTGATAATGTAAGTACAGTAATAATTGGTAATGCTTTTTCTGGTTTGGTTTTCCCTATAACAAAATCCCAAGAATCTCCATTGTAGTAATTTCCTATACTTATAAGTTTACTACTATCTATTACACTTCCACCACCCACAGCTAAAATAACATCTATATTATTTGTTTTACAAATTTTTACTGCTTCATTTATAGCTGTGTGTCTAGGATTTGGCTCAATTCCAGCATATTCAAATACTTTAATATCATTATTACTTTCTAATTCATTAATTATTTTTTGATATAAACCTATCTTTTTTATTGATCCACCGCCATAGAGTAATAAAACTTTATTTCCATACTTTTGTATTTCTGTCTTAAGATTACCGTTTAACTTATTTTCTCCAAAATAAATTTTTGTTGGTATTTCATATACAAAACTATTCATAATACACATTAAATCCTTTCTAAAT
>CAMZHI010000080.1 GCA_947306755.1 uncultured Clostridia bacterium
TATATCTTTTTTAGTAGATTATGCAACAAAAATAGTATATACAATATTTGTAAAAATACAAATTACAATCCCGCATAAAGTAGGTAACACAAAGCTAAGAACAGTCCATTTTATTGAGGCTGTTTCTTTTTTTATAGTAAGCAAAGTTGTAGTACATGGGAAATGAAGTACAGTAAAAATCATTACATTAATAGCTGTTAAAATAGTCCAATTATTTTGTATTAAAATTTGCCCAATTGATGTATAATCTGAAAAGTCGGTAAGTGAAGTACCTTTTAAATAACACATAAGCATTATTGGCATTACAATTTCATTTGCAGGCATTCCAAAAATAAAAGCAGTTAATATATATCCATCAAGCCCCATAATTTTGGCAAAAGGATCTAAAAAATTAGCAATTATATTTAAAATAGATAATCCATTAATATTTATATTTGCAAAAAGCCAAATTATAAGACCAGCTGGAACAGCAACTTCAATTGCTCTAAATAAAATAAATAAACATCTATCTAATATAGAATGTACTAATATCTTTCCGCAATTTAGGTTTTCTGTATGGTGGAAGCTCAAGTATAAATGATGATGATTCACCTTTTAAGATAGTTTTAGATAATAATCTTGAAATGAGTAGTGTTAGCATAATTCCTATAATAATCATAATTATTACAGCAAAAGTAGAAATTATACTTGATTTAAATCCTGAAAAAGAATTAGCTATAAAAATTGTTGAAACAGCAATTAAAAATGGATATCTACCATTACAAGGAACAAAAGAATTAGTTATTGAAGCTATAATACGTTCTCTTGGAGTTTCTATTATTCTTGTTCCAACAACCCCAGCAGCATTACATCCAAATCCCATGCACATTGTAATCATTTGTTTACCATTAGTTTTAGCTTTACTAAAAAAACCATCCATATTAAAAGCAAGTCTTGGAAGGAATCCTAAATCTTCTAAAAAACTAAAAAGTGGAAAAAATATAGCCATAGGAGGAAGCATTACAGATATTATCCAAGTAACAGTTTGAAAAACACCTAAAACAACCATGTTTTTAAGCCATGTTGGTGAATTAATACAATCAAAAATCATCAATAATTTTGATTGTATTAATTCAAAAAACTGAAGTAAAATCTTTGAAGGGTAGTTACTTCCAATAATAGTTAACCAAAAAACTAATCCTAAAAATAGTATCATAATTGGTATTCCTGTTATTTTAGAAGTTAAGATTTTATCTATTTTTCTATCAAAAGTATTATAATTAGTATTCTCAAATTTACAAACTTGACTTGTAATTTTAGCTGATTTATCAATAACATCAATAATATAATCATCTTTAATTTCATTATTAACTATTTTATTAACAAACTCATCAGATGTTTTTTTAACACTGGTATTAGAAAATTCAATTATTGTATCTAAAAGTATGTTTAATGTTTTCTTTTTTCTTGCAATAACTCCAACAACAGGAACATCAAGTAATTTTGAAAGTTTTTTAAGATCAATTTTTATACCTTTCTTTTTAGCTTCATCAAGAAGATTAACACAAACTATAATATTTGAAGTTATTTCTTTAATTTGAAAGACAAGATTTAAACATCTTTCTAAATTTGTAGCATCAACGACTACTATAGTTGCAGTAGAATTGCCGAAACATATATAATTTCTTGCAATCTCTTCCTCTTCAGAATTAGATAAAAGTGAATATGTACCGAGGAATATCTACAAAAAGAAACTTAGTGTCTTTATAGTTACATATACCACAACTATTACTAATAGTTTTACCGTGGCCAATTTCCGGTGTGTTGATTTAATCCTGTTAATCCATTAAAAATAGTTGATTTACCGACATTTGGATTACCTGCGAGAGCAACAACATAATCACAGTCTTTTTTCAATAATTCAAAATTATCATTTAAAAGTCCAATTCCAGTGGATTTAGCTGTAAGTCCCATAAAGCCTCCTCATAAAGATATTATAATTAAAATATAATATTCAAAAAATACTAAAATGTTAATTTGGTAATTTGGGACCGGGTATTTTTTGCACATTGGTAAATTAGGACTGGGTCCTTTTTTATGGACATTTTTAAACTAAAATTAATATTATAATATTGGAGGAATATTGTAATATGAAATGTTTAGATGATTTAAAGATACATTCCATTGGATATATAAAAAATATTAATACAAATGAAAAGTTAAAAAAGAGATTATTAGAGCTAGGATTAATTATTAATACTCCGATAAAACCAGTATTAATCAATCCAACAAACGACTCAAGGGCATATGAAATTAGAGGAAGTCTAACTGCAATCAGAAATATCGATGCAAAACAAATATTTTTAATTTAGGACCGGGTATTTTTTTGAAAATTCAATTTGGGACCGGGTACTTTTTTACAAAGAAAATAACTAATCCTGTTTAACCGCACATCATTTTTTAAATCCTATGGTACCCCCTTTAGGGATACCCACCATACGGATTTTAAAAAACGATGTGCTGACGCGGATTAGTTATTTTTTATAAAATGTAAAAAAAGTACCCGGTCCCAATTTACCAATGTGCAAAATTTACCCGGTCCTAATTTACCAATTTAATACTTGACATTTTTTTATTAATAGTATAAAAATAGGTAGTATAATTATTTATGAAAGAAGGAATATAATGATGGAAAAAGTTAGAGGATTTGAAATTGCAAAAGGATTTGAAGATAAGAATATTAATCTTCCTGAAAGAAAAACAAAATATTCTGCTGGATATGATGTAGAAGCAGCTGAAGATGTTGTTATACCTAGTTTTAAGAAAGGAGCCAATCCAACTCTTGTTAAAACCGGATTAAAAGCATATATGGAGGATAATGAGTATCTAATGCTTGCAAATAGAAGTTCAAACCCTAAAAAGAAAGGGCTAATTTTAGCAAATAGTGTTGGAATTATTGATAAAGATTATTATGAAAATGAGGATAATGATGGGCATTTTATGTTTGCCTTTTATAATTTTAAAGAAGAAGATATTTTAATAAAAAAAGGAGAGATAGTTGGGCAAGCAATTTTTATGCCATTTTTAATAGCAGATAATGATGAGGCACAGGGAACTAGAAAAGGTGGATTTGGATCTACTAGTGAGGTTGGAAAATAATTACAATTTTAGCTGTGTTAAATTTTATCAAAAACGCGGTTACGTACACTACGTACGCGCCCTTGCCTTTTTTATAAAATTTGCCTTGCTAAAATTTAATTCTTTTCCAACGGTAAATTATTAAACAGATTATTTTAACTTGTTTGAAGATATCTTTTTTTAGTGCTTTAGTCGAGAAAGAGCATTTACTTTGAAAGCAAGTTACGGACTAAAGTAGTAGTAAATCATGACAAAATGAGAAGGGAAATGGTAGTATTGATGAAAATTGTTCTAGATTTTTGGCAAAAGCATAAAGAATTAATTTTTGAAATAGTAGCAATTTTATTAATTGCATTTTTTTCTTTTAGTATTGCACCTAAAACACTTCAGAATGATACTTTTTATACAGTATCTATAGGTAATTTGATACAACAAAATGGTATTGACATGAAAGATCACTATTCTTGGCATAATGATTTACCTTATACATATCCACATTGGCTTTATGATGTAATAATGAGTATTATATATAATCAATGTGGTTGGCAAGGTATATATGTATCGGTATGTGTTTTATCAATATTACTTGGTGTATTGATTTATGAGATAAATAAAAAGCTTAATAAAAATCAAATTATTTCCTTGATTATTAGTTTGCTGTCAATGTATCTTTTGAAAAGCTATATTGCAGCAAGAGCACAATTAGCTACATTTATAATATTTATTTGTGTGATTTATTTTATAGAAAAATTTATAGAAAATCCAAAAAAAATTAGATACTCTTTAGGTATTGTAATTAGTTCCATTTTAGTAGCTAATTTGCATGTTGCTGTTTGGCCATTTTTATTTGTTATAAGCTTACCTTATATAGGGGAATATATTATATCAATTTTTGCTGATATTATTATATATAGAAAATTAGAAGTACTATATACAAAAATAACTATTTGGTTTTCAAGAAAAAATAACGAAAAAGTTAAAGAATTAAAAAAACAGATAGAGCAAATATATATTTCAAATGAGAAAAGAAAAGAATTTAGAGAAAAACAAGAACCATATAAAATTACAATAAAAAGAAATAAAAATGTTAAGTGGCTGATTGTTTTAATGCT
>CAMZHI010000081.1 GCA_947306755.1 uncultured Clostridia bacterium
TTCTCCTTATGCTTTATATATTACTATAATCAGTAAAAAAATGCAAGATGTTTTTATTGTAAAATATCTTTATATTCTCTAAAATAGGATATATAAATATTTAGAAAAAATCTCGGCTCAATACACATTCGATTTTTTCTAAATATTTATATATCCTTTTTTAAAGAACTTATCTGAATTTAAAGTATTATTCATACAGTTGAAATTATTATATTAATTTTTATTAATTAAATTTGCTATTATTCCTTTTTGAAAATCTTTTAAATAGCATATTTCAAATATAGTCGCAATTATAATAATAATTGCTAGAATGATTATTCTTTTTTTACTTTTTTCATCATTAATAGAATTAGTTTTTATATCTGATATTATTTTTGCAATATGTGGCAAACTTAAATATCCATTAATCGGTACACATAACAATAAAGATATACGTCTAACTTGTTTTAAAACCTCTTTACTCGGATATATTATTCCTATTTTTGAAATATTGAAAATTATAAATGTTATTATAAATAGAGATATTATACCTACTACACTAAATAATATTTTTTTTGAATTATCTTCAAAATCTTTTGTATTGTTCCATATCCATAGAATAAGCACTGCAAATAGTATTAATATAATAAAATATATATAAATCATCTTTTTTCCTCTTAATAATTAATTCATTTTTACTTATATTATTCTATACTAAAGAATAAAAAATCACAATAGAAATTCATAAAAATCTATTGTGATTTTCACTAACATTATTTCAACTCTTTTCTACTATTTTGAATAGTTTTAAGTGTATCTTCTAAAGATATATGCATAGCATTTAAGGCATCAGAAATGCTTTTTTCTAAGCTTTGCATTGCATTTGCTAAAATTTGTTCTGTATTTTCTAATAGGTTATCAGCATATTCTTTTGTTCCATTTGTAATTTCTCTAGACATTTCATTTGCAGTTTCAATAATTTCATTCTTTTGGTCATATGCTTTTCTAGTAATTTCATGTTCATCAATCATAGAGATAATTCTACTTTCAGCTTCTTTAACAACACCATCAGCTTCTTTTTGAGCTTCTTGCAAAATACGAGCTCTTTCTTCTTTAATCCATTTAGCTTGTTTTAATTCGTCTGGTAGTTTTAGTCTAATTTCTTGAATAAGCTCAATTATTTCCTCTTTACTAACAATTACCTTACTAGTAAATGGCACTCCTTTACTTTTTTCTAAAATATCTTCTAAGTTCTCAAGATATGTAAATATCTCCATTTTAATACATTCCTTTCTTTTTTAGTAGAGTATCAACTGCGATGCGGACTTAACTAATCTCAAGTTGTTAAGTTTATGAAAAGCACATATACTATTCCATATTTCCTTTTATCTGTAATTTGAAATCTATTTTCTTTTTCAATTTGATTAATTATTCTTTTTTCGTCATCTGTCTCTAAAATAATTATTGTCTTTGGTGTAATTAACTCTAATCTTAGGAGTTCATTTATTGATTGAATTATAAAATCTGTTTTATATGGAGGATCTAAATATACTATATCAAAGTGCTTGCCCTCTAGTTTTTTAAGTGCTTTTATATAATCCAAAGTAGTTATTTCCACCTTTTCAGATAAATGTGTTTTTTCTATATTTTGCTTGATAATTTGAGTTGCCTCTTTAGAGTTATCATTTAAATAAACTTTTTTTGCACCTCTACTTGCAAACTCTAATCCAATTGCACCACTACCAGAAAATAAGTCTAGAACAACACTTTCTTCAATTTCATTTTGAATAATATTAAAAATTGATTCTTTAACTCTATCTAAAGTTGGTCTTGTGTTTTCCCCACTTAATGTATATAGCTTTGTTCCCCTTGCTGTACCACTTATAATTCTCATAAAATTGCTCCATTTGTTTAAAAAGAAAAATGTTTATAAATTTTCATACTACTATTTTATATGTTTTTTTACCAAAGTCAATAATATTAACAGAAATGTAATAAAATATTAATATTTGTGTAATATTACAATTATGTTACAAAGATTGTAATATATTAGAATGTTTTTTGATAAAAATGTATTTTTTTCAATCCCTTGGTGTCGAAATCTTTATGTACCTGTAATTTTTCTAACGAAAAATTCAGCTACAATGTCGATTTCTCCAGTCGCCCTGCGCTTCGCTCCGGTTGTTCGGCTTACGCGGGATTTCAAAATAATACATTTTTATCTAATATCATTGATAATATTAGCAATTTCTTGCTTTCTCAAATCTTTTGATCATACTATCTTTTCCAAGTACTTGCATAATTTCATACATATCAGGAGTATTTGTTCTTCCAGTTAATGCAACTCTTAAAACAGTACTTACATCACCAACATGTGCTTTATACATATCTGGATTTGCTTTAAATTCTTTTACTTCTTTTGCATATCCAAGTTCCCCTGAAAGTTCTTTTATTTTGTCGAACCATGTTTGTTTATCATCATTTTCATTATAATATTTTTCGATATATAAATCTAATATTTTGTTTATTTCTTGCTTTTCATTTATAGTTTGATATGGGTAGTCTATTTTTGTATTTATGAATTTATCATCATACATATAAATAATATTTTCTTTAACATCACTCCATTTTGCAATGTCTTTTCTTGGCTTTACATTTCCTCTTTCTATTCCTAATACTTTTAAAGAATATTCTTTATTTGATAACATTTGAACAAGTTCATTGTCATATTTTTCTGCCCATTTCATACTTTCATCATATACTTCTTGAGCTGTATATCTTGAAACTACTATTTTTGAAACATCAAACAGTTTTGTCATATCAAATAAAGCTCCACTAACACTCATTTTATTCAATTGAAAATCAAATTCATTCATTGAAACATTTGGATTTTGTCTTCTCCAGTTTTCAAATGTTGAATTTGCGATGTTAAGTAAATAATCTTTTACTGCAAGACTAGGCACACCTATTTCTTTATAATAAGATACTGCAGCTTCTGGGTCTTTTCTTTTACTTAATTTACGTTTGTTTCCATTATCATTTTTCATTATAGGTGCAATATGCGCATATTTTGGTGCTTTAAATCCAGCTTCTTGGAATAATTGTAAATGAAGTGGAACAGATGATAGCCATTCATCACTTCTAATTACATGAGTTGTACCCATTAAGTGATCATCTACTAAATGTGCAAAATGGTATGTTGGAAGTCCATCAGATTTTATTATTACAATATCTTGATCATTTTCTGGAAAATCAACATTTCCTTTGATAACATCTTTGTGTTTTATCTTTCTATCTTCTCTACCATTTGATTTAAATCTAACAATATATGGAACTCCTGCTTTTATTTTTTCAGCCATTTCCTCTAATGATAAATTTCTATATTTTGCCCATACTCCATAATAACCTGTTCTTACTTTTGCAGCTTCTTGTTTAGCTCTTATCTCTTCTAATTCCTCAGGTGTTGCAAAACAAGGATATGCTTTACCTTGCTCTATCATATATTTAGCATAGGCTTGGTAAATATCTTTTCTTAGAGATTGCCTATAAGGACCATATTCTCCTTTAGATTCTGTTTCACTTATCATTCCTTCATCTGGTTCCATATCAAAATCTTTTAATGAATTAACTATTCCAGTTATTCCATTTTCTATCTCTCTTTTTTGGTCAGTATCTTCAACTCTTAGGAAAAATACTCCTCCTGTTTTATTTGCACTGATTCTAGCTGCTAGAGCTTGATACAATCCTCCTATATGTACAAAACCAGTTGGACTAGGTGCAAATCTTGTAACAATAGCCCCTTCAGGTAAATTTCTTCTTGGATATTTTTCTTCATAATATGATATTTCCTTTGCGTTTGGAAATATTAAATCTGCTAATTCTTTGTAATTCATTGTATTTCCTCCATATTTTATTATATATTTATTTATTTTTCATTCTAGCTCTAATTTCTTTCATAAATTGATGTGGGAAGTGTGAAATCTCACGTCTCACTTCTCACTTCCAAGTCTATACCTCCATAACTATTGGTAAAATCATCGGATTCCTCTTAGTTTTTGCAAAAATATAGTCTTTTAAATTCTCTCTTAATGCATTTTTAATTGTAGTCCAGTCTTTTGTTTCTCTCATTTCGAATTTATATACTTCATGTCTTGCAACATTTTTTATTTCTTCCATAACATTTTCAGATTCTTTAACATAAACAAATCCTC
>CAMZHI010000082.1 GCA_947306755.1 uncultured Clostridia bacterium
ACGAATATCTAGTAACAGATTTACTATATGCAACTCAAAACTTTACTTTAACACTAAAAAATACAGGATTAACAACAGGTACATATAAAATAGTATTTACATTATATGATGGAAACAACCGCATTTGTGATATGCACAAAACAATCATCATAAAATAAACAATTTGGGGACACCTTCCAAAAACAGGAGTTGACATAAGCAAAAAATTGAAGTATAATAATCCTAATTAAGGGGTTTTGTAAATAATTAATTACAGGACCTCTTTATCTTTTTAGGAGGGAAAAATGCCAAGAATAGCAAGAAAAGATTTAAATACATCATTTTTACATGTAATGGTGCAAGGAGTAAATAAAGAGTATATATTTAATAATACAAAATATATTGAACAATATTTAAGGTTGATTAGAGAAAATAAAGCAAAATATGAATTTACTTTAATTGCATATTGTATTATGAATAATCATGCCCATTTTTTAGTATATACAGAAGATATAAATAGTTTTGGAAAATTTATGCAAAGAATAAATTTTCTATATGCACAAATGTATAATAAAAAAGAAAAAAGATGTGGAGTATTATTTAGAAATAGATATCAAATTGAGCCAATATACGATATAAAGCATTTAATAAACTGTATTAAATATATACATCTAAACCCTGTAAAAGCAAGAATCGTTTCAAAATGTGAAGATTATGTTTATTCATCATATCTTGATTATATATTCAATAAAGGAGCCACTCAAAGTGAAGTAATGATAAATATATTTGGAAACAAATGTGACTATTTAGAATTATTTAATCAAACTAATGAAAAAGAATTTATGGATATAGATAATAGTTATGATAAAAAATACTATATTGTAGAAGGTATCAAAGAATTTACGAAAGAGAATTCAATAGAAATTGTAGAAATAATGTCTGACAGAGAAAGATTAAAACAATTAATAAATTTTCTAAAAAACGAATGGGGGATAAATTACATTGAAATATCAAAGTTTTTTGAAATGTCAAGAGGAATAATTGATTCGTTAAAAACTAAATGAACCTGTTTTGGGAAGGTGTCCCCAAAATGCTCTTGACAGATAGAATGATTTGCAATAGAATAAAAGAAAAACAAGGAGGGATAAATAATGTTAGTTACAACAAAGGACATGTTTGAAAAATCAATGAAAGAAGGGTTTGCAATTGGTGCATTTAATGTAAATAATATGGAAATAATCCAAGCTATTGTTGATGCAGCAGCTGAAGAACATTCACCAGTAATATTGCAAGCATCTTCAAGTGCAATTAAATATGCAAGAATTAACTATTTAATGAAAATGGTAGAGGCAGCTTGCGAGGAACATCCAGAAATACCAATTGCAATACATTTAGATCATGGACCAGATTTTGAAACAGCTAAAATGTGTATAGATAATGGATTTACATCTGTTATGATTGATGGTTCAAAATATAGTTTTGAAGAAAATGCAAGACTTACAAAACAAGTTGTTGAATATGCACACTCTAAAGGTGTTATGGTAGAAGCTGAAATTGGTAAACTTGCAGGAATAGAAGATGATGTTAATGTTTCTGAAGGAGATGCAATTTACACAGATCCAGCTGATGCTGAAAGGTTTGTTAAAGAAACAGGATGTGATTCTTTAGCTATTGCAATAGGTACAAGTCATGGGGCATATAAATTTAAAGGAGAGGCTAAACTTCGTTTTGATATTTTAAAACAAGTAAAGGAAAGAATTCCTAATACTCCAATAGTATTACATGGAGCATCAACAGTTATTCCAGAATTAGTTGAACAATGTAATAAATATGGAGCTGATATTCCAGGAGCAAAAGGTGTTCCAGATGATATACTTCATACTGCTTCTATTTCAGGAGTTTCAAAAATAAATGTTGATACAGATTTAAGATTAGCATTAACTGCAGGAATTAGAAAAGTATTTGTAGAAGAACCATCTGCTTTTGATCCTAGAAAATACTTAACTCCTGCTAGAGAGCTAATTAAACAAACAGTACAGCATAAGATTAGAGATGTTTTTGGATCATCTAATAAAGCTTAGTAGGGTTAAAAAATAATTACAATTTTAACACAGTTAAAATTGTAATTATTTTTTAACGGGAAATATGAATTTGTTTTATGATTAACGCTCCGGCATTTGCGTAAAATTTTGCCTAGCAATATAACCTTTCTTTTTTTCTCTTGATAGAAATAGTTTAATTATTATGAAAATAATATATATACTCTTTTTTTATACTCTAGGAAAGTCATCGTTGAAAACGATGAACTTGACGTAGAGGAGAAATCTTAGTTTCGGTTTTTTATTATTTTAGTATTATTCTAAGTATCTTGAAATAAAACAATAAATCATTCATACACTTCTTTCAATAAAAGATATATGAAGAGAACTAATAGTTTCCTTTTAGAGCTATTGCCATTCTTCGCTCTGCATCTTTTTTAGCAATAGATTCGCGCTTATCATATAACTTTTTACCTTTACCAATTCCAAGCTCCAATTTAACTAGACTTCCTTTAAAATAGATAGAAATTGGAACTAAAGAATATCCTTTGGTTTGAACTTTTCCAATCAATTTATTTATTTCAGATTTGTTTAGTAATAGCTTTTTATCTCTTAAAGGATCTTTATTATATATATTTCCAAATTCATATGGAGAAATATGCATTCCTATTACAAAACATTCTCCATTGTAAATTTTAGCAAAAGAATCTTTAAGATTTACTTTTCCTTTTCTTATAGATTTTATTTCAGTGCCATATAATACAATACCACATTCGATTTTTTCTAAAATCTCATAATTATGATATGCATTTGGATTTTTAGCTATAGTTTTGATATTTTCCATCTGTTTTTCCTTTCAAAATTTATATTTTTATCAATTAGAGTTATATTTATAATTTATTCAATTTCTCGGCTCAATACGGTCTCTAGAGAGAGTATATTTTAATAAACCGAGCCTCTCACTGCTCTTGCTACGCAAGCCAGCGCTTCCTCAGTTTATTAAAGCTAACTCTCTCTGACACGACCTCCAATCACATTCGAAATTTCATAAATTATAAATATAACTCTAATTAATATAGATAATAAAATAATACAATAAAATTATATCATTTTGCTAGAAAAAAGTCAAAAACCATTGCGAAATTTTAATTTTTGTGGTTTAATATTCAGAGAATTAGAAAAGAGGAACCAAAATGTCAAAGAATCTTATAAAAAATGCAGTAAAACATACAATACTAGTTACCAAACATAAATGGTTAGTTTTTAAATTCTGTTGTAAATTAGGATTGCCATTTAGAGGTTTAATGCATGATATATCTAAATTTACTCCTGAAGAATTTTTTGAAAGTATAAGGTATTATGATGGAAAATCAACTCCTATAGAATTCTGTAAAAAAGATAAGGGATATTCTCTATCATGGCTTCATCATAAAGGAAGAAATAAACACCATGATTCATATTGGGTAGATTTAAGTGCACCACAGGTAGCACCTGTAATTCCATATAAATATGTTATAGAAATGCTTTGTGATAAACTATCTGCGAGTATTACATATAATGGTAAAGATTGGACAAATTCATCTGAATATGATTATTGGCAAATTGAAAAAACTAGGATTATTTTAAATCCTAAAGTTGAAAATTTCTTGTCAGCTGTTATTACAGAGATTAAAGATAATGGAATTGATAAGGTTCTAACAAAAAAACATTTAAAAGAACAATATAAAAAATATTGTATAGATGATACGAGAGAGTATAAATATGTGTTTCACGGCCAATGGCAGGAGGTTGAAAAATAGTTACAATTTTGGCTGTGTTAAAATTTTGTTTAAAAATGCTCAGCACAAGGCATACTGATGCTGTAACTCACTATCGTTCGAACAGCTTCAGCAACATACACAAAGTATGCTCCGCTTTGTGCATAAAATTTTGCCTTGCCAAAATTTAATTCTTTTCCAATCATAAAGACAGGTTTAATATTATTTTGCTATATATTATAAAAATAAAAAATGGAGGTAGTGTGTTATGAAAGATGAGAAAATTGCAACTCGTCAAAGTTATGGAGA
>CAMZHI010000083.1 GCA_947306755.1 uncultured Clostridia bacterium
AAATCACTTATTCAATTTTTATATCATTTTGTTTCACATCAATTGTAACACTACAAAATGAAATAATTTTATGTATAATCACTATAAAATACTTATTTAAAATATTTTATGATAATTATAATTAATTTAGGCAACTTTTAAAAGACAATTATATTTGTCAAAATTTTGTGAGTATTTTTTAACCATGTCATATAGACTTCTGCAATTTGTTTTATATTTTAAATGACAAAATTCGTATATTAGAATATTTTTTAAATAATCTCTTTCATATTTTACGATTTCAGGATTAATTATAAGTGTTTTGTTCCAAGTCATTTTAGCTAATTTATTAGGAATCCTCTTAATCTCAAAATTATCTGGAGCTAATCCATTTAACAATATTCTTGTTTCTTCCATAGCTTTTTCAATTTCAATTCTAGCAATTTCATCATACATTTTATCAATTGCAATTTTTACAATTTCTAAATTATGATTCTTTTTATATTTATTAGGAAGATTAACAATAATATTATTATCTACCAAACTTAATTCAGGATTTTTTATTCTACTATAAACAGTTTTTACTTCAATTTCTTTTCCAAATAATACTGCTTTTTTATTTAACTCTTTATTAATTTTATTTACTTTTGATAACATACTTAACATTTTTAATTCCTCCTTATAAGCGCAATTTTGTTTTGCGAATCACTGTTCGCTTTCTGTAATATGATTATATAATTGATTTTTAATTTTGTCAATAGTTTTTTTAAAAAAATATAAAATTTTTGTTTGGTGGTAATTTGGGACCGGGTAATTTTTGCACACTGGCAAATTGGGACCGGGTATTTTTTGCACACTTATTAAAAAATAACTAATCCGCGTCAGCATATCGTTTTTTAAAATCCGTATGGTGGGTATCCCTAAAGGGGGTACCATAGGATTTTAAAAAATGATGTGCGGTTAAACAGGATTAGTTATTTTCATTGTTGTGCAAAAAATACCCGGTCCCAATTTACCCCAATTTGCCAGTTTAAAAAAATGAAACTGGATCTAAATACTTACCATCTTTTATTAATTCGAAATGTAAATGATAATCATCTGCTATCTCAAAATTTGCAGAGTTTCCTATTGTTCCTATAGTTTGTCCAGCTTTTACATCTTCCCCTTCTACTACAAATTCTGCAGTTAATAGATTTGAATAAACTGTTTTATATCCATTATTATGTTCAATTATTACAGTTAAACCATATCTTGGATCATTATTAATTGCTGTAACTTTTCCATCACATGCTGATACAACAATACTTGCTTTATCGGCTTTTATATCAACTCCATTATGAGTTATCCATTCTTTTAATGTTTCTGAATATACAAGTGATTCTGGAGCGAATTCTCTTATAATTTCTCCTTTAACTGGCTCTACAATTTTTATTTCTTCTTCATCTTCTTTTTTATCATAAATAGAAACTTTTGAATTTGTTTCTGTTAATGAATTGTCTTTTTCCTTATTTATTTTCTCTTTACTTTCGTTTACTGATGTAGAAGCTGTGTTATTATCAGTATTATTTTTTGTATCGTTTACTGATGATGTATTTGTGCTATTTGTATTTTTTTTTGTAGTATTTGATGTATTATTTGTATCTAAAGAATTGTCTGATGTTATATCATTTATAGCTTCGTTTACTGATTTTCCAATATCCATACTAACATCTTCAAAATCATCATTGTTTTCAATTTTTTTAGCAATGTCTTCTTTTTCTATTACACCTTCATTAAGCTTTGTGCTATTAACATTTAATAAATATACTATCAAGCTTGTAAGTAAAATCGCAATAATTATAATTCCTGCTATTATCATTCCTATTGTAAATTTTTCTTCTTTATCTTTATAATGCATTCCCATATTATCCTCCTTAAATTTGTTTATTTTTAGTATTTACAATTTTAAGCGGATTATACCAAAATAATATATTATCAAACTTTAAGGCTAAATATATTATTTTTCAATTCCTTGGTGTCGAAATCTTTTATGTACCTGTAATTTTTCTTGCGAAAAATTCAGCTACAATGTCGATTTCTCCAGTCGCCCTGCGCTTCGCTCCGGTTTGCTGTCCATTGTTAAGGCTATGCCTGTTACAATGGCAGTATGCGTTTAAGCTGTTCGCCTTACGCGGAATTTCAAAATAATATATTTAGCCTTTAAACAATAAACAGTTTATACAATCACATTACTAATTTCTTCCGGATATTGCATTATAAATACCTCTGCCAAATCTTTTATATCAAATTTTTGATATTTTTTCTTTTGTAATTCAATCTCAATATCAGAATTTTTCTTTAATATTATATTGTAATCATTTATCATTTTCCCATTGAAACGTTTCTTATGAATATTAATTGGCTCTTCTGTATTTATTATTATCGAATTATCATATATTGAATACTTATTTATTAGATCTTCTGGAAAGTCATAGTTTACAATTAAAGCAGATTTTAAAAGTGCTTTTCTTTTATTATTTGTTACCGTTATAATTATACCTTCATTATAATAAAAGTTTTCCTTTAATTGTTTAAATGAATTTATATTATTAGTTACAATATTTAGGCTTTTAAAAGTTTTTGATATATTCTTAATTGTTTGTGTTATATTACTATCTAAATAATTTACAGTAAAGGATATTTGACATTCTTTTGGATTAATATTATTATTTAAACAAGTTGTTTCTATAATTTTTTCAAGTAACATTTTGTATAATATTTTGCCATTTACAATATTGATATTATTACTATATAATGAATTTTTTAATATGCCATTATCTTTTAATTTTTTTGATATTATTACTTTATTACACTTCATATTATTAAGTATTATATTTATTTTATTAATATCTTTTTTGTTTATTTTTTCAACTTTTTTATTTATAATAATTTTATCTTCAATAACTTCTAGATGTTTAAAAATTTTATTTTTATCTGATTCTTCAATAAAAAAAACTATCATATATTTCACCTTGTAAAATATATGATAGATAATATTAAATTATTTCTTAATTGCTAAAATTTTATACTGAATTGTTCCTGCTGGTGCCTCTACATCAACAGTTTCGCCTTTTTTTCTTCCTAATAATGCTTTTCCAATTGGAGATACATTAGAAACTTTATTTTCTGCTAAATTTACTTCTGTTGAACCAACAATAGTATATTCAACTTCTTCATTAAATTCTATATCTAATAATTTAACTAAATTACCAATTTGAACAGTTTTTGTATCAATTTCTTTTTCATCAATGATTTTTGCATTTCTAATTTTTAGTTCTAATTCAGCAATTTCTTCTTCATTTGCTCTTTGAGCTGATTTTGCCTCATCATATTCAGAATTTTCAGATAAATCCCCAAATCCTCTAGCAGTTTTAATTCTTTCTGCTATTTCTGTTCTTATTGTTGTTTTCAATTCATTTAATCTTTCTTCTAGTTTATTATACCCTTCCTGTGTTAAAATAACTTCTTGCATTTCTCCCATTATTCATCAATCTCCTTTTCGTTTTTGTTTTCGCCTACAATATCTAGTTCCTGCTTTTCATTATGAAAATACATTGTCAATAAGACTACTGTTAAAATATATATTCCAACTGCTATACTGTTGGTAATTCTTCCAAATGGTATTCTAAAAATAACTATACTTTTATAATATAATAATTCAACCATAATAGGTAAAAATGTGCCTAGCACTAATACTCTATTTACACCTAATTTATGATATACAAGAATGTAATATAATAATAATGTTGAAAGAGCGATTATTCCAGGTATAATATATGGTTTAAGTATATCATGCACTCTAGTTTCTGAAACTGATATTATACTAATATTTTCATTAGAAATTGTTTCATTATATTCTTCATTT
>CAMZHI010000084.1 GCA_947306755.1 uncultured Clostridia bacterium
TCTTCTATACTTTTATTTAGTTCATCTCTTAATTTACATATTTCATCATTTAGCATTTGTTAATCGCTCCTTCTTTCAAAAAATATCTTAAATCTTTTTTCTCTTACATTTATATTTAAATTAACACACATTTTTTATAAAGTCAAGTAATTTCTTGGAATTTCACGATTTTTCGTAATACTAAATTTTATCTTTTTTATTGTTTTTTTTCTTTTTTTGACTATATTTTTCATTTAAAGACATTATCCCTCATATTATATTTTGAAAGAATGAATCATTAGCAAGAAATAATACGGGCGATTAAAATCGCCCCTACTAGTATACTATCGATAATACCATCTTATCTTCAACAAAGTATTCTTTTAAAACCTGATTAACAAATTCATCATCAATTCCATCTATTTCATCAAGATAGTCAAACGAATTTATTCCTTTCATATAATCTGTTAAAAAAATTCTAGCTAAATCTGCAACATCATCAAAATCTCTTATATATTCTCCATATAACTTCTTTTTTATTCTTTCAAAATCTTTGTGGTTTACTCCATTTTGTTGATAGTATTTTGTTTTTTCTTTAAACTTTTTAAATACTTCATCTGGATCATTTGCAGTTTCAGAAATTAGTATATGTGCATAATTATCATCAAATTCATATGATAGTCCTGGAACTGAATACATATTTCCTTCTTTATATAATTCTTTATAAAGCTCTGAGCTTTCTCCAAATAAAATATATAAAAGAATTTGTATTGCAATATGTGTTTTAACTTTTTGCTCTGCTGGCTTGCATTTTATACCTATTGTAAATAGTGGCTTTGAAACTTTAAAATCTTGTGTAATCTTTTCTTTTACAATAGACTCTTCTTCTTTATCATCAATTCTTTTAATTTCACCATTTTGTTTTTTATCAATTAATCTCTTTTTTATTTCCTCTAAAATTGCTTCTGGTTCAAAATCTCCACTTACAACTAAACACATATTTGAAGGATTATAAAATGTATTATAGCATTTATACAAAATGCTTTTATCAATATGGCTTATAGTTTCTATTGTTCCTGTAATGTCAAGTTTAACTGGGTTAGTATGATACATTGCTTCTAATGTATTTAAATATACTCTCCATTCAGGATAATCATCATACATTTGTATTTCTTGACCAATTATTCCTTTTTCTTTTTCAACATTTTCATCTGTAAAATATGGATTTTGAACATAATCCATAAATTCATCTAATGCCTCATAAAAGTTGCTTGTACATTCATATAAATATGCTGTATGGTCATTTGTTGTATATGCATTTGCCGAAACTCCAATTGATGTTAATTTATCTAAACTATTAACACCATTTTCTTGTTCAAATAATTTATGTTCCAAAAAATGTGCTACTCCTTTTGGAACTTCTGTTATTTCAGATTCTCCAGGCACAATAAATTTGTTGTCATTTGAACCATAGTGTGTTCCCCAAATAATGTATTTTTTTTGTACTCCCTTTTTAGGTATTATCATTACTGTTAATCCATTTTCTAGTTTTTCTTTATATAGTGTTTGCTTAACTTTTGAATTATATATTACTTGCATACATTTCTCCTCATTTCTTATATAGTCATATTTTTAATTACGATGTGTGATGTGTAATGTTGGATTCTCACCTCTCACTTCTCATCTCTCACTTTTCACTTCTACTCTATTAATTCCTTAAAAAGTAAATAGTATTAATCTTAATTTTTTTTGCAATATTTACGATCTGATCTTTAGTTACATTTTTAATCCTTTGTTTATAATCTTCTAATTCTACATGATTATTTGAAATTTCTTGCCCATAAAAATATACTATACTTGCATCTTGTTCATCATCTATAAGATCAATTCCTGAAATAATAGCTTTTTTCTCATTTTCAATTTCTTCTTCAGTAAATTCGCCATTTCTCATACTTTCAAGTTGTTCTTTAATTATTTTAATTGCTTTTTCATAATTTTGTATTTCTATTCCTGCTTTAATATAAATGTTGCTTTTAAATCTAACATAATTAGAACTTGCAGTATAAGCCAAACTTGCTTTTTCTCTTACATTTTGGAATAGTTTTGAATTTGCACTACCACCTAATAAATTATTATATAATAATGCTTCATATCTTAAATTCTCATCTTTTAAGTCTTCTTCATCAAATAGAATATCACAACCTATAACTATTTTTCCTTGATTAACATTTTGTATTTCTTCAACTGTTTGCTCTTTTGGTTCTTCTTTTACCATTATATCATTTATTATATAATCTGGTTTTCTAGGTTTAAGCTTTTTAATATTCTCATCTTCTGATAGCATTTTTATAGATTTTTCTAGTTCATTTTTTCCAGAAATAAAAATGTCTATCTTACAGTTATCAATTAATTCTTTATAATGATTATATAAATTTTCACTGTTGATTTTTTCTATATCTTCAACATATCCATATTTATACAAAGCTGCTGGATCATCTTTATACATACATTCTACACATCTGTGACTTGCATATAATGCTTTATTATCTATTTTTGCATTAATTCTTTGTGTCATAGCTTGCTTTTCTTGATCTAAATATTCTTGTTTGAATACATTATTTTCTAAAATAGGATTAAATACTATTTCTGATAGTTTTTGGATACTTTGTTTCAACAAATTTTCATTTCCCTGTGGAAGATATTCATCATTTATGCTTTCCATATAAAATTTTAGTGTGTGATTATCCCCTAATTTATCTATACCATTATTAAAATTCGCGCCATACATTTCTTCTAGTTCTTTACTAATTTCTTCTTGTGTTGGCATATTTTTTGTTCCACGCCTTAGTATACTAGAAATCACACTGTTAAATGTAACAAATTCTCTAGACATTGGTGTTGTTAAAAATATAGCTACAATATTAGTTTTAAATTTATCTGTATTTATGTTATGAACTGTTATTCCTTGTTTAATTTCTTGTCTTTTATAATCCATTTTTTATCCTTCTTTCATTAATTTGTTTAAAAAATATTTTATTTTAGTTACTATATCTAGATTAGTAAATATATATTTTGTCATTCCGTTTGGTGTCGCAATTCTCTTATGTTCAAATATATATTTACTAATCTTTGAGTATTACATTTTTAGTATACTACAAATTTGATATGTTATTCAAAAAACTGCCTGTAATTCTTAGGCAGCTTTGTTTTAGTTCATATAGTCTTTAAGCTTTTTACTACGGCTTGGATGTCTAAGTTTTCTTAAAGCTTTTGCTTCAATTTGACGAATTCTTTCTCTCGTAACTTCAAATTCTCTTCCAACTTCTTCTAAAGTTCTTGCTTTACCATCATCTAATCCAAATCTAAGTCTTAATACCTTTGCTTCTCTTGGAGTAAGTGTTGACATTACTTCTGCTAATTGTTCTTTTAACATTGTATATGCTGCAGCATCTTGTGGAGCTGGAGAATCATCATCTTGAATAAAGTCTCCCAAATGACTATCATCTTCTTCTCCAATTGGTGTTTCTAATGAAACTGGGTCTTGAGCTATTTTTTGAATTTCAGCAACCTTGTCCACTGAAATCTCTAATTCTTCGGCAATTTCTTCTTGTGATGGTTCTCTACCTAGTTTTTGTAGTAAATGTCTTGATGTTCTAATTAATTTATTAATTGTTTCTACCATATGAACAGGAATTCTAATTGTTCTTGCTTGGTCTGCTATTGCTCTTGTAATTGATTGTCTAATCCACCAAGTTGCATAAGTACTAAATTTGAATCCTTTTGTATAGTCAAACTTTTCAACTGCTTTAATTAGTCCCATATTTCCTTCTTGTATTAAATCTAAAAATAGCATTCCTCTTCCAACATATTTTTTTGCAATACT
>CAMZHI010000085.1 GCA_947306755.1 uncultured Clostridia bacterium
TTATGTACAAAGTAAAAATAGTATAATGAGAGAAAACAATAGTGAAAAAACAAGAAAAAAACTACAAGATAAATTAAAACATTTTGATAATTTAATCAGAGAAGTAAATGATATAGACCTTCAAAAAATAACAAAAGAAAATTTTGAAATATATGCTGTAAATAGTTTGCTAACTGTTGTAAAAGACTTGAAAGGAGAAGAAAAGAGATTTTATAGAAAAGAACTAAAGAAAAGAAAAGTGTGGAAATATATTAGAATTAGAAATTTGAAACAATTGATTAAGAAAATGATTATTGCAATAAAACTATAATTATGACTTTAATGTTACAATTTTTTAACAAATTTGAAACATCTCTTGCCAGAATAAAAAAAATGTGATATAACAGAAAACATCACAATAAAAGATCAAAAAAGGGGAAATTAAAATGCTAGATTCAATGGAAAAGATAGTTAACTTATGTAAAGCAAGAGGATATATATATCCTGGGTCTGAAATATATGGAGGACTTTCAAATACTTGGGATTATGGTCCACTTGGTGTCGAACTAAAGAACAATGTAAAAAAAGCATGGATGAAAAAAATGGTTCAAGAGAATAAATATAATGTTGGTCTAGATGCTGCAATTCTAATGAATCCACAAGTTTGGGTTACTACAGGTCATGTTGCAGGTTTTACTGATCCATTAATAGATTGTAAAGAGTGTAAAACAAGACATAGAGCTGATAAATTAATTGAAGAATGGGCTGCAAAAAATGGAAAAGATGTTATTGCAGATGGTTGGACAGATGAAGAAACTGTTAAATATATAAATGATAATAACATTGTGTGCCCAAAATGTGGAAAACTTAATTACACAAGTATTAGAAAATTCAATCTTATGTTCAAAACATTCCAAGGGGTTACTGAAGATGCAAAATCTGAAATATATCTTCGCCCAGAAACAGCGCAAGGAATATTTGTTAATTTCAAAAATGTTTTAAGAACTACTAGAAGAAAATTACCTTTTGGAATTTGCCAACAGGGTAAAGCATTTAGAAATGAAATAACTCCAGGAAACTTTATTTTCAGAACACGTGAATTTGAACAAATGGAAATAGAGTTCTTCTGCAAACCAGATACAGATTTAGAATGGCATGAATATTGGAAAGACTATTGTAAAAACTTCTTACTTAGCCTAGGTGCAAAAGAAGAAGATATTAGATTCAGAAATCACACTAAAGAGGAATTATCATTCTATTCAAAAGCTACAGCAGATATAGAATATCAATTCCCATTTGGATGGGGTGAAGTATGGGGAATAGCAGATAGAACAAATTATGACTTATCACGCCATATGGAAGCTACAAAACAAGATTTAACATATCAAGATCCTGAAACAGGAGAAAAATATGTACCATTTGTTATTGAGCCATCTGTTGGAGCTGATAGACTAGTTTTAATGTTTTTATGCAATAGTTATGAAGAAGAACAAATTGCTGAAGATGATACAAGAATTGTATTACATTTACATCCAGCATTAGCACCTTATAAAGTAGCGGTTTTACCATTATCAAAAAAATTATCAGAAAAAGCAATTGAATTACATGATAAATTATCAAAATCATTTATGGTAGATTTCGATGAAGCAGGTTCAATTGGTAAAAGATATAGAAGACAAGATGAAATAGGAACTCCATATTGTGTAACTGTTGATTTTGATACATTAGAAGATAATCAAGTAACAATCAGAGATAGAGATACAATGGAACAAATCCGTATTCCAATAGATGAAGTTGAAGATTGGGTTAAACAAAAGATTGAGTTTTAAATAATTGATAATAAATGAATTATAAGGAGTTATTTAGTATGGAAAAAGAAAAAAAAAAAGGTGGAATACTTGCTGCAAGAATAAAATTAGAAAAAATACTAGATGCAAAAATGATAGGCATTATTAAACAAGCTATACCAGATAATAGTTTAGCTGAGCCATTATTGAAATTAACATCATTAAAAAATAAATGCAAGAATTTAAGAGAAACTTTAGTTAAAATAGATAATAAACAAGATAGAGAATTGCTAGAACAACAATTAAATGCAATAGAGGAAATATTAAATTTAAAAATAAATACAGGTGAGCCTATCAGTCTAGAAATGATATTATACTATATTACAACTGCTTGTGAACATGCTGAAAATGGAAATTTTATAAATGGAGGAAATACTTCTGGAGAAAAGAAGGATGATGGTAGATAGATTTAGAAGTATAAGTAATAAATCGTAATTTTATATATGACACAATGTTAATAGTTGAGGTAGAAAACTATGAAAGTATTATACCTCAACTTTTTTATGTATTTTAGTAATATATATGTTATGATGTTCTATAAAAATTTAGATTTTACATTTAAAAGTAAACAAAAAATAAAACATTTAACGAAAAACGTAAAAAAAGTATTGACAAAAATAAAAAATGCTGCTATAATTAATTCGAAATAAAAAATTAGGAGGTTTAAGATTATGGAAAAAAATAATCAAACATTAACAGAGGAGAAAATAAAAAAGAAATTTAAAAGTTTAAATGAACTAATTATACTAGTATTAGGAATAGTAATTATACCAGGCATAATTATGATGTGTTTTTTAAATCCATTGATTAATAATAAACATAATACATCTGATGATTATATACAGAGCGAAGAATATTACTATGATGATTTTATTGAAACATTTCAAGAAAATCATCCTAAAACATATTTAATTTTAAGTTATATTGTAACAACATGTTTATTGGTTTGTATGTTAAGTGCTTTTCTTGTTATAGGTAATATTTGTAAAGAAATACAAAATACGGGAAAACCTTTTTCTGCAAATACTCTTAAAAATATGAATAGACTAACAACAATTATTATTATTTGGGCAATTATTTCTTTGTTTGATATATTTTCTAATGTAAAGTTTACAATAGGGTTGGTACCTGCAAGTATTTTATGTGTTTTAAAATATATTTTTGAGTATGGATATAAGCTTCAAATAGAATCTGATGAAACTTTGTAAGGAGGAGATTATTTATGGCAATAATTTTAAGACTTGATAGAGTTATGGCTGATAGAAAAATATCATTAAATGAGCTTTCAGAAAAAGTTGGAGTTGCAAATGTAAATTTATCTAAATTAAAAAATGGCAGAGTAAATGCTATTAGGTTTTCAACATTAGAAGCCATCTGTGATGTTTTAGATTGTCAACCAGGAGATATATTAGAATATAAAAGAGAAACCAATTAAACATAAAAACTCTGTTTCAAATCAAATGAAACAGAGTTTTTATAAATAAATCCTATAATCAATATCTGGAAAAATTGCATCTTTAAGTTCAATTTCTTCCAGAAATTTTTTATCAATTTTGCCTGAATTTAATTCATTATAAAGCCTAGTAAATCTACCAGTATGGTCTTTAATTCTACGATGAGCATAATCTACCATAGTATTATTTGTAATAATAAATAACCAATCACTACTTTGAAGAAGCAAAAGTTCTCTTGCAGCTTGATTAAGTGCTCGAAGTTGTAATTTTAAATCTTTATATTTTTTAGTAGAGGTGATTTTAGTCACATTTTTTTTGTTTTTTCTTAATTCAGAAATTTCTTGTTCTAAGTTATCTAAATCAGATTTTACATTTCTAAAATTATATGCAAGTTCACACATTCTGTCTCCAGCTTTATGAAGATGCTTATGTGCATAATCATTACTTGGATTAAGCCAAACTTCACTATAACCATTAGCACCCCAACTAGATCTACAAGGAGTACATTGTTGTATTAAAGGATATTTATCTATATATTCAGAAGGTGTAATTAATTCAAAATTACATT
>CAMZHI010000086.1 GCA_947306755.1 uncultured Clostridia bacterium
AAAAACATCTTGCATTTTTTTACTGATTATAGTAATATATAAAGCATAAGGAGAAATACTGTGGAAAGTAGAAACAAACCTAAAGTTATAGTAATTGTTGGCCCAACAGCATCTGGAAAGACAGCATTATCTATTGAACTTGCAAAAAAGATAAATGGCGAAATTGTATCTTGTGATTCAATGCAAATATATAAAGATATGAATATTGGCTCAGCAAAACCTACAATAGATGAAATGCAAGGAATAAAACATTATTTAATAGATATAGTTGAACCAACTGAAAGATTTAGTGTTGCAGAATATAAAAAAAGAGCAGAGCAAGCTATTGAAGAAATATTAAAAAAAGGAAAAATTCCTATCGTTATAGGAGGAACAGGATTATATGCTAATAGCTTGATTTATGGAATTGAATATAATGAAATAGAGTTTGATGAGAAATTCAGAAATGGCCTTATGAAAAAAGCTGAAACAGAAGAAGGTTTGCAATTATTATATGAAGAAGCTAAAAAAATAGATCCAATTGCAACAGAAAAAATTAGTAATAATGACAAAAAAAGAATTATTAGAATTTTAGAAATTTTCCATTCAACTGGAAAAACAAAAACCCAGCAAGAAATAGAATCAAGAATGAATAGTATAAAATATGATTATAAAGTATTTGCAATCAATATTGAAAGACCTATTTTATATGAAAGAATTAATAAAAGAGTAGACATTATGATTGAACAGGGATTAATAAAAGAAGTTCAGGATATAATTGCTAAATACAAAGATTTTCCAACTGCAATGCAAGCAATTGGATATAAAGAAATTGTAGAGTATTTAAATGGAAAAATTACTCAAGAAGAAGCTATAGAAAAAATCAAACAAGAATCAAGAAGATATGCAAAACGTCAGATTACATGGTTTAAGAGAATTGAGAATTTAACTTGGTTAAATGGTTTAGATACAATACAGAATAATATTGATATTATTTTGGAGGAAATAGATTGGGAAAAATATTAGAATTTAAAGAATTAAAAAATAAAAAAATGAATAAAAGAATTATAGTTTATTTTATTTTTTTCTTTATAGTGTTTTATATTTTATTATCCATATATTTACTTGTTAAAACGCCTAATGAAACTATTATGGTGAACGATGGTACACTTACACTAGAAGAAGCTTCTACAGGGTATATAATAAGAGAAGAAACAGTTTTAAAAGGTGAAAATTATAAAAATGGGTTAACACCAATTGTTATAGAAGGAGAAAGAGCTGCAAAAGGACAAACTGTTTTTAGATATAGTGGTATGGAGGAAGAAGAAACAAAGGATAAGATAGCAGAGATAAATGATAAGATACAAGAAGCACTTGCAAAACAACCTAATATATTTACTACAACAGATATAAAGATTTTAGAAAAGCAAATAGATGAGAAATCACAAAAATTAAGAAAACTAACAGATGTAAGTATCATTTCAGAATATAAAAAAGAAATTGAGGAAATACTAAATAAAGAGGCTAAAATTGCAGGATCTCAGAGCAAAAGTGGAGCTTATATTAGCCAACTTGCAAAAGAAAAAGAAGAATATGAAAACAAATTAACATCTGACTCAGAATATATACAAACTCCTATGGCAGGAGTTGTTTCTTACAGAGTTGATGGCCTTGAAGATGTACTTAGTGTCAATGATTTTAGCACAATAACAAAAGACTTTTTAGAAAATTTAGAACTAAAAACTGGAAAAATAGTTTCAACCTCTAACGAATCAGGAAAAATAATTAATAATTTTAAGTGTTATATAGCAACAGTGTTGGAAAGCGAAGCTGCAAACACAGCAGAAATTGGCAATAAAGTTAAAATAACTTTATCTTCTGGAAATGAAATGAATGGAGAAATAAAATATATAACAAAAGAGGATAAAGACAATGTATTAGTGATAATAGAAATAAAACAGCTAACACAAGAATTAATAGAACATAGAAAAATTTCACTTAACATTACTTGGTGGAGTTCATCTGGATATAAAGTTCCAAATTCCAGTATATTAGAAGATGAAAAGGGATTAAAATATGTTATAAAAAGAAATGCTGGAGAAGATAAAAAAGTTATAGTTAAAGTACTAAAGAAAAATGAAAAATATTCTATTATTGATTCATATAAAGATCAAGAATTAAACGAATTGGGGATAGAAGATATTAATAAAAACCAAAAAATTACAAAATATGACAATGTATTATTATATCCGAGTAGATAGGATTACTAATTTTGTGATGAGAAGTGAGAGGTGAGAAATGAGAGGTAAGATATTAGAAGCTTTGAAATATAACAGATAATATTGTATTTCCAACATCTCACTTCCAACATCTCACCTCTAGAATATTACAGAATTATTACAACAATATTAAGATTTTATTACATTTTCAATAAACTATTGACAATTGGAAAAAAATATAAGATACTAAAAATGTATTTCAAAAGATGTGAGTTTCACATTCAGTTAGTAAGATAAAATTTAGGAGGAAATAAAATGGCAAGTGCAATAATGAACAAGGTTTGGAATTTATTTGGAATGGATCAAGCAGAGGACGAAGAATTAGAAGAAGATGTATATGATTATGAATATGAAGATGAACCTGTAGAGGAAAAGAAAAGTTTTATTAAGAGAAATAGTAAAGTTGTAGCTATGCCACAATCACAATCTGTAAGGATGGTTATATCTCAACCTACAAGTTTTGAACAATCAGAAGAAATATGTGGATTTTTAAAAGAAAAAAAATCAGTAATAGTTAATTTAGAATATGTAAATAAAGATGTTGCTAGAAGAATAGTTGACTTTATTAGTGGTGGAGTTTATTCTTTGGATGCACATATTCAAAAAGTATCTAATTCTATCTTTTTAATTGCACCTACAAATTATGAAATTACAAATGAAATGGCTAGAGAAGAAATAAAAAATAAATTATCAGTTTCTTGGTTAAATAAAAATAGTATTAACTAAAAGGAGGCATATTTATGCTTACATCTTTAGATATTGAAAATAAAAAATTCAGTAAAAAAATCATGAACGGATATGATTCTGAAGAAGTTGATGATTTCCTAGATGAATTAGGAGTCGAATTTGCAAAAAAGCAAAAAGAATTGACAGAGGCATTTAAAGAAATAGAAGATTTAAAAGCTAGTCTTGAACACTATAAAAATATAGAAGAAACACTTCAAAACACTTTACTTATGGCACAATCAACAGCTGAAGAGGTTAAAAATGTTGCAAAACAAAAAGCTGATCAAATAATTGAAGATGCAAGGGCTTCTTCAGCAAAAGAAGTTGCTTCTTTAGATAATCAAATTATTTTAAAGAAAAAAGAATTAGAAGATGTTACAAAACAATTTGATATATATAAAGCAAAAATGGAATCACTTCTAATATCACAACTTGAATTAATAAAAGAAATAAATAAAAACGAAGATGCAATCTAAATTAGGTTGCATCTTTTTACGAAAAATCGCTAAAAGCTCTTGACACAAGAGTTTTTTTTTGATAAAATATTTCTATTATTAATTACACTAGCGATATTATGCGCTATAAGTATTTTAAAATCAATAATTATTTAAAAGGAAAAGAGGAATTAAACTTACAAGAGAAGCAAATATTTAAAAATTGAAAGCAGCAGTTTTTGAATATTTGTTTACTA
>CAMZHI010000087.1 GCA_947306755.1 uncultured Clostridia bacterium
AAAACTTTCCAAAAATAGTTGTAAAAATTAGCAAAAACTGATATACTAATGATATCAAATTATTTGAGGAGGATAAAAGTATGGAAGAGAATAATAATGAAGAATTAGAAAACTTAAGTATGCTAGATGAAGTAGATAATGGTTCAGATGGAATAAAAATTGCAAGTGATGTAATAGCTGTTATTTCTGGTGTTGCTGTATCAGAAGTAAAAGGAGTTTTTGCAATGGCAGGTGGTTTTGCTGGAGGAATTACAGAAGTTCTTAAAGGCAAGAAAAATTTAGCAAAAGGAATAAAGGTTGAAACTGAGAACAATAAAGCAAAAATTGATGTTAATATAATTGTTGAATATGGGGCAAGAATTCCAGATGTAGCATTTGAAATTCAAAATAAAGTGAAAAAATCAGTTGAAGAAATGACAGGACTTAAGGTTGAAGAGGTTAATGTTCATGTTCAAGGAGTAAATACTCAAAAATTAACTGAAGATGAAGCAGAAGAAAATATAGACGAAGTAAATACAACTGAAGAATAATCAGGTTGAAAAACAATAATAATTTTAACTCATAAAATTTGATTTTTTTCAAAAATCATTTACTAAAGAAAGATATAAGTTTTTATTTGGAAGGAGGAAGCCAGTTATTAATTAAATAAATGTATTTAACTGGTTAAATTTATAATGAAAAAATTAGATAAAATAATATTAGCACTATTTTCAATTTTAATATTTTTAGAATCAATTTTGGTAATATCAGTAGTAGTAGGTTGGATAAAATTAAGCACTTTAAATGTATTTGCCAGTCAAGCATTAGAAGATACAAATATTTCTAAGGTAATTTTAGGAACATCAATAGTATGTTTGCTTTGTAGTATAAAAGGAATTTTCTTTGAATCATCTGATAAAAAGAATAGAAAACAAGGTGTTTTAATGCAAAATGATAATGGAAAACTATTAATTTCAAAATCTACTATAGAGAATATTGTACAAAATGTTGTTAAAGGTTTTGATAGTGTGGAAAACACATCAGTTTCTACAGAATTTGACAATATGAATAATTTAAGCATAAATGTTAATTTAATTGTAGGAAAAAATGTAGTTATTAAAGAACTTACACTTAATTTACAAAATAAAATAAAAGAAGCAATTAAGAAAACATCAGATTTAGATGTAAAAGAAGTAAATGTTAAAATTAAGGACATTGCTACTGATAAGAAAGATGATATTAAAGAATAATTATGAATAAACCACTGGAAAAAGAACTTAAATTATATTTAGAAAGGACTTAAAAATGGAAAATATAAAAGATTTTTGGAATAATTATAAAGGTGCAATTATAGGAATCATTATTGCCATATTAATACTCGCAACTAGAATTTATAATTTTATATTAGCAGTAGTTTTACTTGTTATTGGTGCATTTGCTGGAAATTATATACAACAAAATAAAGATAATGTTAAAGAAAAAATTAAAAATTTTATAGATAGAATGTAATAACGGACTAACAAATTCTAAGAAGCATAGCTTCAAGAATTTGTAACGTTCGCATATATTATCTTCTACGTCAAAATCGTCTACAAGACGATTTTTCCTAGAATTTAATAAAAAGGGGGACTATTTACCAAATTGGTAAATATACTAGATATGAGAAGAACCGAAATAAGAGAATTAGCATTTAAATTAATTTATAGTTTAGAAATTCAAAAAATAGATAATCTTGATGAACAAATTGAACTATATTTAGAAAGTAATGAAGTAACAGACAAAAAAGCAATTGAATATATAAAAGACTGTATAGTTGGAATTGAAAAGAACAAAGAAGATATTAATAAAACTATTCAAGATTCTCTTACTGAAGAATGGAAAATTGAAAGAATATCAAAAATAAATTTAAGTCTTTTAAAACTTGCTATTTATGAGATTAAATATAAAGATATACCATTTAAGGTTGAAATAAATGAAGTTGTTGAACTTGCAAAAACTTATGGAGAAGACACCTCAAGCAAGTTTATAAATGGAGCATTAGCAAAAGTTGTTAAAGAACTATAGGAAGGAAGTTTATGCATGAATTATGAGTCAATGGCAGTAACGGTTTCAGATTTGAATTTATATATAAAAGACAAAATAGCAAAAGATGAGGCATTAAATGCAGTTGTAGTAAAAGGTGAAATATCTAATTTTAAAGCTCATTATACAGGTCATTTTTATTTTACTCTAAAAGATGACAAATCTCTAATCAAATGTGTTATGTTTAAAACATATGCTGATCGTATAAATTTTAAGCCAAAAGATGGAATGAAAATTATTGTTTTTGGTGGTGTATCTGTTTTTGAAAGAGATGGTATATATCAGATTTATGTAAAAGCAATGCAGGAACAAGGTATTGGAGATTTATATGCTCAATTTGAAAAACTTAAGCAAAATTTAGAAAAAGAAGGCTTGTTTGATGAAAAACATAAAAAGAAAATTCCAATAATGCCGAAAATTATTGGAGTTTTATCATCTCAAACGGGTGCTGTAATTAAAGATATTATCAATGTATCAACAAGACGAAATCCAAATTGCTATATCAGGCTATTACCTGTGCCAGTTCAGGGACCTGGAGCTGCTAAAGAGATAGTTAAAGGGATAAAAACAATGAATGATAATAATTTAGCAGATGTTATTATTTTAGCAAGAGGTGGTGGATCTTTAGAAGATTTATGGCCATTTAATGAAGAAATAGTTGCAAGAGCTATTTACGAATCAAATATACCAATAATTTCTGCAGTTGGTCATGAAACAGATTTTACTATATCAGATTTTGTAGCAGACTTAAGAGCCCCTACACCATCTGCTGCTGCTGAACTTGCAAATCCTGACATATTCGAATTAATTAATAAGATAAATTCATTTAGAGAGAGAGCAAGAATTAGCTTAAAAAAGAAAATTGAGTTATTAAACCTTAAATTAAACAAATTAAAAAGCTCTAGAGCATTTACTAATCCTATGCAAAACATACAAAATAATTATTTAAGAATAGATAAATTTATTAAAGATTTGGAAAAAACAATAAAACTTAAACAAAAAGATGCAGAAAACCGATTTATTGAACAGACTACAAAACTAGATACTTTAAGTCCATTAAAAACATTAACTAGAGGTTATTCGATTGTTGAGAAAGAGAATAAACCTATAAAATCAATTAAAGATTTAAATGAAGGTGATGAGATACTGATTAGAGTGAGTGATGGGAAAAAGAAAGCAAAGATATTGAAGTGAGATATTAGAAGTAGGAAATTTATTAACAATAATTTTTATAAGAAAGGATAAATACATAATCAATGAAACAAGAAAGTTTTGAAGTAAAAATAAAAAAATTAGAAGAAATTGTAAATAGCTTAGAAAAAGGAGAAACTAGCTTAGAAGATTCTTTGAAAATATTTGAAGATGGTATGAAGATTGCAAAAGATTGTAATAAGCTTTTGCAAGAGGCAGAAAAGAAGATAACAATAATATTGGAAAGTAATGGAGATATAAACGAAGATAACTTTTCTACAGAAGATGAATAAAATATATACTATTTGATGGAGGATTTATAGTAAAAATGAACATAGCAAATGATATTATTCATAATAAATATATTTGGGTACCTTTTTTTACTTGGCTTTCAATACAAGTATTTAAGGTTATAGTTGATTC
>CAMZHI010000088.1 GCA_947306755.1 uncultured Clostridia bacterium
TCAAAGTTGCTTCTAATAACATACGTGCTTTATTCTTTGGTGCATCAATATTTTCATTTTTTAGCATAATTACTGCTTGATTTATTGCTTCTTTAATTGTCATAGATTACCTCCTTGAATATACGATTTAATTATACATTTAGAGATTTAATATATTCTCTGTAATAGTAGTCATTTCAAGTTTTACTCTTTCAGCAAATCCTTCCCATCTTTTATATAATCATATCCAGAAAAAATAGTAGCAATCACAGATACTATCATCATTATTGACATTAATGCATTAACAATTAAATGCCAGCTTGAAAGTGTTCCTTTAGTAAATTCAAAAAAAGTACCAATATCAATAAAGGCTAAAATAATTGCAATCATTTGGCTTACTGTTTTTAGTTTTCCCCAAATTGATGCAGCAATAACTTTCCCTCCATTACCTACAGCTATTAATCTGTAACCTGATACTACAAACTCTCTAAATAACACTATAATTGGTATCCATCCTGGTATTTTTCCTAATTCAACAAGTATTATTAAAGCAGCAAGAACAAGAATTTTATCTGCAATTGGATCTAAAAACTTGCCAAATGTAGTTACTAAATTTCTTTTTCTAGCAATTGTTCCATCTAATTTATCTGTAATAGATGCAATTATAAAAATTAATTCCATTATTAAAAAACTAATTGGAATATCTAAAAAAACTCCTTGTATTTTTAAATATGGTATTATTACCATTATAGGTACTAATAAAATTCGTAATATTGTTAGTTTATTTGGTAGGTTCATTTTGATCTCCTTTTTATTTCAACATCTCAACTGCTTTTTGCAATTGTGTATCTTCACTTTCTTCTAACCTATAAACACTTTTTACTGTATCTGGAAGTTTAACTTCTTCATCTGGCTTAATTCCTTCTTTATGAATTGATACTTCTTTAGGTGTATAATATTGCTCTGTTGTAATTTTTAATCCACTTCCATCTGCTAGAGAAAGTAAAGTTTGAATAATCCCTTTTCCATATGTTTTAGTGCCTACTAATTTAGCTCTTTCATTATCTTGCATACTGCAAGCTAATATTTCAGATGCACTTGCTGAATTCTCATTTACTAATATAATCACATTCATTTTAATTATTGAATCATTTTTTGAAGAAATAATAGTTTTTTTATCTTTATTATCAACTGAAGAATATATTGTTTTGCCCTTATCTAAAAACATATCTGCTATATCAACAGCTTCATCAACAATTCCTCCACCATTATTTCTTAAATCTATTATTAATTTTTTAGCTCCTTGTTTTTGTAATTCATTTACTTTATCTTTAAATCCATTTGCTGTGTCATCATCAAAACTTGGTAGCTTTAAATATCCTATATCATTTTCAAGCATTTTTATAGTTATAGGATTCGTAGTTATTTTTTCTCTAATTAAATCAAATGATAGTCTTTCTCCTTCTCTTTCTATAACTAGATTAACTTTTGTTCCTTCTTCTCCTTTTATAAATGAAGCAATTCTATCAAAATCTTTAGCTGTATATTCAGTGCCATCAACACTTATAATTAAGTCTCCAGATTTAACACCTGCTTTTTCAGCAGGACTCCCAGGAATTGGATAATATACTAAAACTCTATCTGATTTTTCATCAGCTACCATGTATATTCCCACTCCAACAAAATGACCCATAATATTATCTTTATAATCTTTCATTTTATCTACAGGAATATATTCTGTATATTCATCTCCAAGTCCCGCTACATATCCTTTTATTGCACCATTTTTTAAGTCTTCTTCATTAATATCATTATTCCATAAATAATATTTATCAATTGTAGTTTTTATTTTATTTAAATATTTTTCTATATTAGAATCTGAAGATGAAGTTAATTCTTTTATTAAACCACCATTTTCAGTAATAGATAATGTTTGATTATTATCTTTGAAATATGAATACATCCAAAATGATGTCAACATAAATGTAACAAATATTGTAAGAACTATAATCATTATAGTTCTATAGATTCTATTTTTCTTTTCTTCCATTAGTTAAAAATCCTCCTATGGTAAATATGGTCGTGGGTTAACACAATTAGCATATCTAGCCCCTGGTGTTCTTATTTCAAAATGTAAATGTGCCCCTCTAACATTCCCAGTTGCACCTGAAAGCATTATTTGTTGGCCTTTTGAAACCCTTTGCCCAGATGATACTTGAACTCTAGATGCATGTGCATAAAAACTATATATATTATTTCCGTGGTATATTTCAACAAAATTTCCATATGCAGTATTATATCCAGTATCACATACTATACCATCTCCAACAGTATATACTGGTGTTCCTACTGATGCTCTAAAATCAATTCCCGTATGATGTCCAGAACTCCATAAACTACCAGAAACTCCATATGAAGTAGTAATTACAGGACTAGCTACTGGCCAACCAAAACCATATGAACTAGAAGACTTATTTGAACTACTTCCACTCGAACTGCTTTTTGAGTTATTACCTGAACTTGATGTTTTTTTAGCTGCTTCTTCTGCTTTCTTTTGTTTTTCGTATTCATTTCTTAATTGTTCTATTTTATTGCTTATCATTTTTTCATGATCTTTTAATTCTTTTAATTGTTGTTCAAGTTTTGTTTCTTCTTGAGTTAATTCTTTTACATATTTACTTTTTTCTTGTTGCGTTGTTTTTAGTTGTGTTGCAACACTTTCTTTACTTGCTTTTGCAGTAACAAGTATTTTTTTACTATCTTCTATTTCTTTTTTAGAGTTTTCTATTTCTTGTTTTTTAGCTTCTATTTCCTCTAATAATTCAGTATCATGTTCTACTATTTCAGATACTAAATAATAATTTGAAATCATATCAACAAGTCCATTTGAATTTAAAATCACATCAAGAAAAGAGGTCTCTCCAGCCTCATATGTGACAATCAATCTTTGCTCTAATAATTTTTGTTGTTCATCATATTGTTCTTGATTTTCTTTTAGCTGTTTTTCCGCATTTTTTATTTTTTTATTTACATCATCAATTTGAATTTCAAGTTTATCAATTTCATTTTCATATGAATCAATTTGATTATTTAATTTTTCTACTTGTTTTTGTGCTTCTGATTTTTTTGCTTCCACTTCTTCTTTTTGTTCTTGAATATCTTCTATTTTTTCACTTACTTGACTCTGTTCTTTTTTTTGTTTATCAATGTCAGATTGATTAACAGCAAAAACCATATTTGCATTTGTAATTACACACAATATTAATATTATACTAAATAGTCTAATACATATTTTATTCATAGGTTTTCTCCTTAATACTTATTTACTTAACAATTTGTAAATTTTGTCCTGTTTAACCGCACATCATTTTTAAAAATTCTATGGTTCCCCCTTTAGGGATACCCACCATACGAATTTTTAAAAACGAAATGCTGACGCGGACAAAATATAACAAATTGTAATTGTTTATCAAACTACTACTCTGGTATCGAAACATAATCTAATGGATTCATAGGATTTCCATTAACTCTAACTTCAAAATGTGCATGAGGTCCAGTTGAATATCCTGTAGAACCAACCTTTAAAACTACTTCTCCAGCATTAATAACCTGTCCTAATTTAGCAACAATTTCTGAACCATGAG
>CAMZHI010000089.1 GCA_947306755.1 uncultured Clostridia bacterium
GTTGCAACTCTTCTTTTAACTGCATTATCAAATTCTATTCCAAGTCTATCTTGTAATTCTTTTTTTGTTAACTCTGGATTTAAATCAATTATTTTGTCCAACATTCTACTTAATGATTTTTCTTTAGCTTCTTTAACTTCATCCTCAGTTCTATTAATTCTATTTATTGTTAGATATTCTAACAGAAATGTTTCATCAATAAGTGCCTTTATTGCACCTTTTTCCATATAGTCTTTATTTTGTTTTATTGGATTATCTTTTTTACCAAAGTTATCATGTATATAATCCCATAATGTCATAGCATATTGGAAATTAACATTTTTTAAAATAACATTTGTCTTTTTTATTGGAGGTGTTACAAATGCAACTCCTTCTTTTTCAAGTATTCTATATACTTCTGTAAATTTCAAATCTCTAATGCTATTTTCTATATTCTTTATTCTTTCTATATTCTTTTTATTTACTTCTAAATTTGTATCTAATTCAGTATTCAAATGAATATTTACATTTATTTTTTCTTGGCCTACCATTGTTGCACTTGAATATTCTATTATTTTGTTGTCTTTAAGTTTGGGATTTTGTTTAATATTTTCTTTTTTTCTTCTAACAAAATCTTCGGCAAAAGATATAAGTGTAAATATAAATCTATTTTCATAAGTATTGAATGTTTCTTCTTTTAATACATTTAATAATTTTGAAGGAATAACATCCCCGGTTTGTTCATCTATGTCTTGTATAAAATTAGTATGTTTTGCTAGATGTTTTACTGTTTCAACTCCAACCTTTTTTGCAGATTCTATTTTCACAATTTCTTCTTCTGTTGTGATAAATCTTTTAGGATTTCTTAAGATTTTTTCAATATATGGTAGTAATTTTTCAAATATATCTAACCATTCAAAATCATTTTCATCTTTGAAATAATCTGTCTTTACCCTCATATTAGAATTAATCTTATTGTGAAAATCTTCTAAAGATTGTTCATCTACACTTTCATATAAATTGGCAACTTCAAGCTCTCTCATTTAAGCTCCTCCTTAAGCCATTTTCTTTAACCTTAATAAGTATTCTATACATTCAGCCATAGCTCCTTTTCCAAATGTTTCGTCAAGAAATTTAATATATCCATCTATTTCATCTCTAATTAGGGCCATATTTAGCTGTTCAAATTTTCTTAAAATCTTTTTTGCAATAAAGTAATCTACACCTTCTACTTCTGTACCTCCACAAGCAACATAAACTGGTACAAATTTTTTCATGTGTGCAACAATACGGTTACCAAAAGCTATTCTAAAGTGTTTTATAACAAAATCATCCATTTTCTCTATTTTTTCTAATGTTTCTTTAGAAATAGCAAAATTTTCCATTGCTTCTGTAAACAATTTATCTAGGTATGTATAATTAATATTTTGTGCATCTACATCTTCTGGAGTAAATACTTCTCCTTTTTCATTTATATCTATTGGCATAGCTCTATCATAAACCTTATCTGTAACAGCAAATGTAGAGTCATCATTATTGATTGTACCAATATACCACATATTAGGTGGAACTTGAATTTTTCCATGCATTAATTTTTTAGGATCACTTGCCCAAGTATTTGGAACTATTTCTATTATCCATTCTTTTTTATCCGGCATTTCAAGAATTGATAACATTTCTGCAAAATAATATTCTACACGTGATAAGTTCATCTCATCAAGTATTACTGTGTAAACATCATCTGTATAATCTGCAATATACATTTCTTTTAATAATTCTGTTTCATTAAATTTTTTAGTAAATTCATTAAAATATCCAAAAAGATCTGTTCTATCTCTCCAAGATGGCTGTACAGAAGCTATACATGAATCTTGCTTCATAAATTTTCCCCAAGCATATGCAAGTGATGTTTTACCAGTACCTGAAATACCTTGTAAAATAACAAGTCTTGTTGATGCAAGCCCTGCAACAAAAGTTCTAATCAATCTTTCTTTGTAAAACAACTTTAATTTTGATGCTGCAAAATTTCTAAAATTACTACATAGTTCTGGTAAATCGAAGTTATTTCCGTAATTTTTTATTTTATAATCAGCATATTCCATATCTATTAAATTTAATTTAGAAAATCTTATTCCATTTTCTCCTATTGTTCCATCATCTTCGTTTTTCTGTTTATTTGTATCATTTTCTAAATCTTGTGCATTTTCATCAGGTCTGATTCCTAATTGTGAAACTTTCATAGCTAATATTTCATCTTTTTCTTTAGAAAGTTTTAATACTTTTTTATTTAAATCTTCAACTTCATTAATTAATGCTGATTTGCTAATTGGTTTGAATTTTTTAACAAATTTTTTAACAGTAAATACAACTAAAAGTATAATTCCACCATATAGTATTATCATAAATAAAATAGTAATAGCTACTAATACCCATTCTGGTCCTGTAAAGTCTTTTTGATATTGAGATACTAAATTAAAAAATGCCGTAAAATTTAAAATTAGTTTTAATCCTTCTAATAATCCTTTGCCAATAGTAAACAACCCTGAAACTATATTGTTTACTAATTCATATAAAAATCTAAAAAATGTATCCATTTTGTACCTCTTTTTCTTATACTTCGTATATTACTATATTATTTAAATATTGTTCTAATCTCTTGATTTCATCAAAATTTTTACTTTGTTCTTCTATAAGTAAATACTTAAAAATACTAAGTTTTTTTAAGTCCATAATTGATGGACTGAAAGTATCATCTATGATAATTGCAAATCTAAAGCCATCTTTCATTAATTCATAAATCAATTCTTTGTTTTCTTCAAAATCATGATAATTGAGTTTTAAAAACACTTTATCTTGTGCAACTGCATTATCTAATATTTTTAAAGTTTGTTTTAATTTTTGTTTTTTCTTATATAAACTACTTGCAAAATTGACAATATATTTTGTGTCAAAATTCCCTTTATTTATATCTTTTATACATAAAAGAGTTAATAAAGTATATTCTATCATCAATTTATCTTCATTAATAACTCCTTCATTATACACTTCTTCTATAACCTTTTCACTATATATATAAGGTATCTTGAACTCATAGTTTAAATCAACTTTATATGTATTATCTATTAATTTATATTTTTCAACATTTAATGAAAAATACTCTGTTTCGTATTTTTTAAAAAATGCTTCTTTCTCTTCAATAATTCTTTTTATTAGTTTTAAGACTCTTTCTTCCAAATTTATAACAGATTTTAACTCAAATTGTGTATTTCTTTTATCACATACTAATTTGCAAAATTGAGGTAAATCAGCAATTGGTCTAACACCATCAATATAAAAAACAAATTGATATATTCTTAAATTATCATCAAGCACTTTTTCTTCAATCTTAGGAAATCTCATTTGTAATTCATTTTTCTTAATCGACAAATTAGAATTAATTCTAATGTAAAAAAATCTATCTTCCCCTTCTCCAAAATTATATATACGAGATTCTATATATGTATCAATATATTCATTTGATATTTCTTCATTATATTCTTCTCCAAAGAACATCTTTGTAAAATCTTTTATATTATTTCTTGTATTTTGGATATATTGATCCATCAAATTTG
>CAMZHI010000090.1 GCA_947306755.1 uncultured Clostridia bacterium
ATATTTATCCATTATAGTTTTATAAGTTCGTCTTGTATTATATTTTAGAGTAGTTTCACAATAGTTTTCATACCAATACTCTAGATAATCACTAAAAGAAATCGTTGTTTCCTTAAAGTTTAATCCTGTATTTAAATATTCTGCATAAGCTAGATTTCCAGCTTTTATTGCTTCTTCTTTTGTTTCAAACCCAGATTTATTTATAAACTTTCTTTTTCCATCTACTTTAGCCACTTCAATTTTATACTGATAATGATTACCTCTTTTTTGTATATTGACATTACCCATAGACTTTATCTTTCATTGTCTTCATATTCTGATAATCTTTTAATATTATCTATATCAGACAAATCTTTTCCCTCATTTTGTTTTAGGAAGTCTTCTAAAGCAGATTTAAGAATTCGTATGCTCTTTAACTTAAAAGCCTTTAATTTTCCTTTTCGTATTAATTCATAAACATAATTTGGGCTTGCGTGTAATATTTTAGCTACTTCTTGAGCTGTATATACTAATTTTTCTTCTTTTACTATTTGCGACATATAATTTTAACCTCCTATCTTTCTCTATTTTTTCTATTTCTTTCTTCCCTTTGGATTTTTTCAATAATATCCTCTGGAACTTTCTTTATAAGTCGTTCATATTTATTAACTTGATTTTGCATTAGTCTAATTCTTTCACTAACTTCTAAATCTTTATTCTCAATTTTTTCTTTTAAGTCAAGATTTTCTTCAGCTAGTTCTCTATTATTGTTTCTCTGAATTAAAACTCTTTCTTCTAATTCATTTATATAATCGTTATAAGAATTTACCTTTGCTGAAAATTTTTCTGCCTTTGGAACAAATTCTGAAAGCAAATCAATAGCTTCTTCTTTATTCTTTTTCATTCCTATCATATTTATATTCTCAATTTTCTTTAATAATTGATTATATAAGTTATCTAAATTATCAGCTAACTTAAATAACCAGGTAGGAATATGCTTTCTTTTTGTTTCTTGAGCTGATTTTCCTCTTTCAAGTTCATTCCATCTTTCGTGCATATAATTATAGTATCTCGTTTGCCATTCTGAAAGGCTTTTTTGATTTCCAAGAATACTTTTAGCTGATAGTTTTCCATCTTTATTTATAGGGCAAAATACTAAATGCATATGTGGTGTTGCCTCATCCATGTGTACTACTGCTGATATTATTCTATCTTCGCCAATTTCATCTTTCATAAATTTAACCGCTCTTTCAAAATATTCTCTTTGTTCTCCTTTGCTTAATTTATTCATAAATTCAGGAGAAGCTGTTATCAATGTTTCAACTAATTTGACACTATCTTTTCTTGTTTTACAGCCATATTCTTTTATTAATTCTTTTATTTTTCTTGAATATGTGTATTGTGGTGCGTGTATGATATGATAGTTCTCTTTAGATTTATTCATATCTATATCTGGATTACTTTTATATGCTTCTTTTTTTCTTTCATTATGTCTTTCACATCCAGCTATGGCACCACCTTTGTCCTTCTTAAATCGCAATATTGTGTATGCCATTCTATTTTCTCCTTCCTTGTTTTATCTTCGTAGCCCACATTTTGATGACGATAATGACGCTAAAATCCTATAGGACTGCTTCATCAAAATGTGAGAACACTCATATGCTTCTTCGCCTGTTAAATATTATCTTGCCAAAGGCAAATAATATTTAACATTCTCTTTTTGAAAAATTTAAGTAACGATATAATCAGCCACATAATTTTTCAAAATCGCATTTATGAGTGTAACACACTACACTTTTTACAAAAGTTGTGTGCCAGATGTTCCCTCTGGACTTCCTTTCAATGACGATTCCTGTGGTATATTTTTACCGTCATCATCGTCATTGCCGTCAATATCTTTTTTCAAATTTACTAAACGAGATGTGCTTGTCCTTGATGTCTTAAAACAAATTTTATTATCAAATAAAATTGTTTTACTATACTCGTTTAATAACTTTGTAAGATATTGCGGTGTTATATCTTTTTCATCTAAAGAAGTAAGAAGTTCTGTTGCTGTGCCTTGCCAATCTCCTTTTTCGTTAACAAAAGATATAACATTATAGATAATCTCTGGAGCATTTTTCATTTCAATATCCTTTTGAAATGATCTTTCTAGTAAGTTCCATCTGCATTCTTCAAATCTTAATGTGAAAGTTTGATATTCAACATCTCTACCTGTAACAAATAATGTTGCTACTGAATCATCTCTAGATTTCTTTTCTAGTATAAATGTTGTATCACTACTTCCCATTATTCCTGTTGTTCCAGAAATTCTATTAAATACATCACTATCATCTTGTTTCCTTAGATGGTGTACTAATATTACAGCTATCTTATTTTTGTCTGCGAATTGTTTTAATAAAGATATATCTGTATAATCATTAGAATAATTTATATCGTTATTTTGCTTTCTTACCTTCTGAAGAGTATCAATAACTATTAATTTTGTATTAGGATATTTTTGTAATGTCTGTTCCAATTGAGATATTAAACCATTAGCAATTTTGTTTGACTCTATTGATATATGAAAATTAGAGCCTATATCATCAGTTAACTTAAACAATCTCTTTTGAAGTCTTTGATAAGTGTCTTCTAAAGCAAGATATAAAACATCACATTTATTTGTTTTTAAGTTCCATATTTCTTCGCCCTTTGAAACTCTTATACAAATATCTAACATTAACCAGCTTTTTCCTACTTTAGGAGCTCCACAAAATATATGAAGTCCTATTGGTAAAATATCTTCTATTATAAATTCTACTTCATCTAAAGATGTATATAATAGATTATCTGCATTTACTATTTTTAAGTCTTCCAAGTGTTCCTCCTTTCTAGCAAGTATGCATTTGTAAGCACAAAAAAGGCTTCGTTATCATAAACGAAACCTTTTATTTATATCACTATTATTTGGCTATATTTATTATTTTCCCTTTTAGAGCCATAATTGATATGATGTTTCGCTTACTCTTACTGAAAAACTTCTTTGCTAACTTGCATTAAAATTTTTCTAAAAGAGATATCAGATTTCTTACTTATCCACAAGGTACAATTTACTTGCTAAAAGCAAATCTTTAATAAGCCTAATAGTTTTTACACTTTTAGACATATAAAATATTGTACCTGCAAATTAAATAAGATATCTGTTAGCGCTTACGACATCAATATTACTTCTTTACATTGGTTGGAGATAAATTACATATCCTATGATAAAACCAACACTGAGCCTACGAGACTATGGGCTCCTTGAAACGAACTGGCTTCCGATCAGTAGGGAAAGTATTATCTTGCGATGTACTTTTTTGCGTTCAACCACCTCAAATATAATGTAATTCTGCGGCTCAACCTACAACAGGGAAATATCTACTATTTAATTTTTCAGTTGTATCCTTTATCGAATACACCTATTTTATATCATCATTTTTTTATTCTGTCAACTAATTATGATGATTTTGTCAAAAAAATAAAAGTAGAGATTTTTGTTTTCTCTACTTTATTATGTTTTTAACTTGTATACAATACCAAAAT
>CAMZHI010000091.1 GCA_947306755.1 uncultured Clostridia bacterium
TGTAACATTTTGTCTTTTTATAGAATAAAATACAGTATAAAAAATTTTAGGAGGTATTTTTAAGTATGAGAAACATACGTAGAAGATGTTGTTGTTTAAATAATAATTATATGAATTTAAACTCTTCAAATAATTGCGATAAACCTGATTTTATAGAAAATGCATGTAAAAATATAGAGTGTAATCAAGATTATAATGAAAATTGTAGTTGTGGTTTTGATGATGACACTAGATCAAACGTTTTTCCTGAAAATCCTATGCTTGGTCAAAGTTATGTTCCAATTCAAACAATGGGTGAAACATTTAAACCTTGTGTTGGATTAAAAAATGGGACTCTTTTTCCAGAATTAGTTAGCCCTTATTCCCCTGGAGATTCTATGCAAGAAATTAAATATTTAGCAGCTACAAATACAATTGGAAAGGGGTGTAATAAATGTCAGTAGAAAATGAAGATAGAACTTGTATTCCTTGTATACCAGAAGCTACATTACCAACAATGCAAGAAGCTCCTCGTGAATGTAAAAATGAGAAGCAAATGAAAATGCTTAAAGAAATTAAGTGTTTAGAATTTGCAATAGTTGAACTTGCCGAGTATCTAGATACTCATCCTAATGATGAAAAAGCCTTATGTTTGCATAATAAATATTGTAAAGAATTGAAAGAAATTAAAGATATTTATCAAAAAATTTATGGCCCACTTACTATTAATTACCCATGTAATAAATGGAGATGGCTTGAAGAGCCTTGGCCTTGGGAAGGAGGAAATAAATAATGTGGACTTATAACAAAATATTACAATATCCGATTAATATAAAACAAACTGACCCTAGACTAGCTAAAGTTATAATAAGCCAATATGGTGGTCCAGATGGAGAGCTTGCAGCTTCTCTTAGATATTTATCACAAAGATTTGGTATGCCTGATCAAACTGCTAAAGCTGTATTAAATGATATTGGTACAGAAGAATTAGCTCACTTAGAAATGGTTGGAACTATAGTTCATCAATTAACTAAAAATGCTTCTATTGAAGAACTTGAAAAAGCAGGTTTGGCTCCATATTATACAGACCATGGTGTAGATGTATATCCTGTATCTGCTGCAGGTGTGCCATTTACAGCATCATATATTGCAGCAAAAGGTGACCCTATTGCAAATTTACAAGAAGATTTAGCTGCAGAACAAAAAGCTCGTGCAACTTATGAAAAATTAATTGATCTTTGCCGTGATAATCCTGATGTTTTAGATCCATTAAAATTCTTGCGTCAAAGAGAAATAGTTCACTTCCAAAGATTTGGTGAAACTTTAAGAGGTATTCAAGATAAACTTGCTGAAAAAAAGTATTATATGAATAAAATGAACTAAGTGAATTTTCACTTGGTTCATTATGTCCTTTATATAATAATTATTTCAAATCTTCCGCCACATTTTGCGCATCTATATTTTCTTGTAAAACTCCTATTCAATCTTTGCCTATAAAACTCTTGTTTACAGCCTTTACATATAACTTTGTACTTAAAATTTTTCGTTTCTTTAAATTCCATATTGCTTTTTTCGAAATCTTTTTTCTTATCTCCAAGTCTTGAAATATCATATCCATAATTTGTATTTAGTAATTCAGCATATTTTTTAAATTCTGTACCATGATTATTACAATATGGAATACAATGTATTAATTCATGCATTATAGTATTTTTAATAATATCATCTTCAAGCTCCATTACCCACTTACTAATTTCAATATGATGTTTATTAAACTTTTCGTATTTTATAACTTTTCTTCTTCTTATTTTATTGATTGTTCTATAATTTTTATCTGGTTCTTCTTGTTTACAACATCCATATCTTTTATTATTACGTTTTGCAATTGATATATCTATTTTACCATATTGATTTTCATTTAAAATATTTATTCCAATTATATTTAATTCATTTATACATTCTAAAAATAATCTGTTTAATTTATCTTCCATTACCATTTCACTCTTTTTAATTCATCATGCTTTATTCTATTCTTTTATTGCTTTATCAAGTAAAGTAAACAATAAAAACAAACTCAAATTTACAATTACAATCATTGCTCCTGTGCTAATATTATAAACATATGATAAAAAAATTCCAACCAAAAAGCAAAATACACTAATTACCCCAGAGCCAATAACTACTCTTTTATAAGATTTACAGATTTTCATAGCAGTTAATGCTGGAAAAATTATAATACTGCTAATTAAAAGTGTTCCCATCATTCTCATTCCAACTACAATTACAATTGCAGTTAATATTGCTATTAAATTTGTATATCTACCAGTTTTAAGTCCTATTGCTTTTGAATAATCTTCATCAAATGTAACTGCAAAAAGCTTTCTATAATAAACTACAAATAAAACTAATACAATAATACTTACTACAATACTCAAAATAACATCACTTATACTCATTGCTAAAATACTTCCAAACATGAAATTACATATATCAGTATTTAAGCCTGAAGTTACAGATGTTACAGCAACACCTATTGCCAATGCACTTGAAGATATAATTGCAATTGCACTGTCACTTTTAATTTTATGATTGTTTCCAACTTTTAATAATAAAATTGCAACAATAATAACTACAGGTATTGCAATTGGCAATGTTGATGTGGCCCCAAGTCCTACAGCAACAGTTGTTATTCCAAAGCCAACATGTGAAAGTCCATCTCCAATATTTGAATATCTTTTTAAGACCAAACTTACCCCAAGTAATGCTGCACATAAACTTACTAAACTTCCAACAATTATTGCTCTATTTACAAATGAAAGTTTAAGCATTTCTCCAATTGTCTCAAACATCTTAGTCCTCCTTTTTTCTATAATCTTTTGAATTTATATCTTTTATAATTTTACCATTTTCCATTTCTATAATTCTTGAACAATATTTTATACATCTTTCTACATCATGTGATACCATGACTATTGTAATTCCTTTATTTTTATATAAATCATTTAATATATCATATATTCCACTTACAACTTTTGAATCTAAGCTATTTACTGGCTCATCAAGAATAATAATTTTATCAGTAGAACATAATGCTCTTGCAATTAGAACTCTTTGTCTTTGCCCACCAGAAAGCTCATCAAAGCACTTTTTTCTCATATCAAAAAGATTTAGCTTTTTCATAACATCTTCTGCTTTTTTTCTATCATTTTTTGTGTAAAAGATTTTTAATACATTGTCAGGAATTGTTCCACTTAATACTATTTCTTCAATTGTTGCAGGAAAACTATTTTGAATCTCTGTTAATTGAGGTAAATATCCTATCCTGTCATTAACTGTTATTTTTCCTTTTTGAATCTTATTTAATCCTAAAATACATTTAATAAGAGAACTCTTTCCTGAACCATTTTCTCCAATAATTGCTACAAATTCTCCTTCATTAATTTCCATATTTATATTTGTAAGTGTTTCACTAGAATTTGTATAGCCAAATGACATATTTTCGATTTTTATAATACTCATA
>CAMZHI010000092.1 GCA_947306755.1 uncultured Clostridia bacterium
ACACCCATAGAGTAATTTCCTCTACCATCAAAAGAATTGCTTGAAATTCCTCTAAAATCTCTAACTCTAGGAAGTGCAACATTCATTAATTTATATGCAAAATCATACATTTTATCTTGTCTTAATGTTACTTTACAACCTAAATCTTGACCTTCTCTTATTTTAAATGCTGCAATTGATTTTTTTGCCTTTGTTACAATTGGTCTTTGACCTGTAATTTGAGTTAAATCATTCATTGCATTTTCTAAAGCTTTAGGATTATCTCTAGTATCTCCTAAACCTATATTTATTACTATTTTATTTAATTTTGGAACTTGCATTATTGATTTGTATCCAAACTTTTTCATTAAAGCTGGAACAACTTCTTTTTCATATTGTTCTCTAAGTGCTTCCATTGATTACTGTTCCTCCTTTCTTAAATTAATTTATTTTAGCTCCACATTTTTTACAAACTCTAAATTTCTTATCATTTTCAATTACATAACCAATTCTAGTTGCTTTTCCACATTTTGGGCACACAATGTTAACAATTGATGAATGAATTGGAAATTCTGAAGCCATTATTCCACCTTCTCTATTAGGTGCTGCTTTAACATGTTTTTTTCTAATATTAATACCTTTTACTATAACTTTTTCAGTTTTAGGTATAACTTCTAGAACTTCACCAGTTTTACCTTTATCATTTCCAGATAAAACCATTACGTTATCACCTTTTTTGATTTTCATTTAAGGTTTTCCTCCTTTTTTACTATTTTATATTTACTGTTTTTTAGATAAATTTTCACTTAAATCTGCAGTTATCAAAAATATAATTTGCTGTACTTTAATTGTCTATACATTTCTAGTTTTCAAAATTTTGAAAACTAAAAAGCTACGGTTAATATTTTGTAAAATTCAGCTAGCCTAAGGGCTATCTTAATTTAACAAAATTTAAACCTATGCATCTTTAATCTGTAAAATACAAATGTCCACTGATTTATAATGCAATACTCTATTTATCATCATGTTTCCCGTTTTCAAAAGAATAGTTAGATTGCTAGGCAAAATTGTTTAAAAAGGCAAGGGAGCATACGTGTTGTATGTGACCGCGTTTTAAAACAATTTTAACAACGCAAGATGACTATTATTTTGGAAACCTTACAAAACTTCTGGTGCTAATGAAAGAATCTTCAAGTATTCTCCATCTCTTAATTCTCTAGCAACAGGTCCAAATATACGTGTTCCTCTAGGTGTGTTATCTTCTCTAATAATTACTGCTGCATTATCATCAAATCTAACATAAGAACCATCTGCTCTTCTTATACGGTTTGTAGTTCTTACAATAACAGCTTTTACGACATCACCTTTTTTTACAACTCCACCTGGTGTTGCTTCTTTAACAGATGCAACTATTATATCTCCAATACCAGCAGTTTTTCTATATGATCCACCTAAACATCTTATACACATTAGCTCTTTAGCTCCAGTGTTATCGGCTACGTTTAAAGTGCTTTGTTGTTGTATCATCTTTTTTTCTCCTTCCCAATCTATTTTATGTCTGCTTTTTCGATAATCTCTACTACTCTCCATCTCTTATCTTTAGAAAGAGGTCTAGTTTCCATAACTTTAACTTTATCTCCAATATTACAGCTATTATTTTCATCATGTGCTTTTAATTTATATGTTCTTTTAACTATTTTTCCATAAATATTATGTCTTACTTTTCTTTCAACAGCAACAACTACTGTTTTATCCATTTTATTTGATGTAACAATACCTATCATTGTTTTACGAAGATTTCTAGTTTGTTCCATTGTTTACCCCTTTCTTCTCAGCAATCTTTCTTTCTGTTAGAATAGTATTAATTCTAGCAATATCTTTTTTAACCTCTCTAATTTTCATAGGGTTATCTAAAGAATGTGATGCTAAGCTAAATTTTAATTTGAATAATTCTGTTTTTAATTCACCTAATTCTTTTTCCAATTCAGGTGAAGACATTTCTTTTAATTTATTTAATTTCATTAATTTTCACCCTCCTCGATTGTTTTTTTAACAAATTTTGTTCTAACAGGTAATTTATTTGCGGCTAAACGTAATGCTTCTCTAGCAGTTTCTTCAGAAACCCCAGCAATCTCAAACATTATTCTATCTGGTTTTACAGCTGCTACCCAAAATTCTGTATTACCTTTACCTTTACCCATACGAGTTCCAGCAGGTTTTCTTGTTATTGGTTTGTCTGGGAATATTTTAATCCAAACTTTACCATCTCTTTTCATATAACGAGTCATTGCAACTCTGGCAGCTTCTATTTGGTTTCCTGTAATTAGTCCGGCATCAGTAGCTTGTAAACCAAATTCTCCATAAGAAACTGTATTTCCTCTTGTTGCTCTACCTCTATTTCTACCTTTTTGTACTTTTCTATGTTTTGTTCTTTTTGGCATTAATGGCATTATTGTTCTCCTCCTTCCATTTTTTTAGTTGGAAGAACTTCTCCTTTATATATCCAAACTTTTACACCGATTTTTCCATACGTAGTATTTGCTTCTGCAAATCCATAATCAATATCAGCTCTTAAAGTTTGTAATGGAATATTTCCTTCTTTATAGAATTCAGTTCTTGCCATATCTGCTCCACCTAATCTACCAGATACTGCAGTTTTAATTCCAGCAGCTCCTGCTTTTAGAGTTTTTTGCATACATTGTTTCATGGCACGTCTGAATGAAATTCTTCTTTCCAATTGTGAAGCAATATCTTCTGCAACAAGTGTTGCATCTAAACTTGGATTTTTTACTTCAACAATATTTAAATTTACATCTTTACCAATTAATTTTTTAATATCTAATCTTAATGCTTCTGCTCCAGCTCCACCTTTTCCTATTAAAATTCCAGGTTTTGCAGTATAAACATTAACTTTTACTGATTTTGCAGTTCTTTCTATTTCAATATTTGCAATTCCAGCTTCATATACTTTTTTCTTTAAATATTTACGTATTTTTTGATCTTCTATTAAATAATCTGCAAAGTTTTTGTCATCTGCATACCATTTAGATTTCCAATCTTTAATTACGCCTAATCTTGCACCTAGTGGGTGTACTTTTTGTCCCATACTGTCCTTATGCCTCCTTTTCCTCTAATTTTATTGTTATATGACTTGTTCTTTTTCTGATTCTAACTGCTGAACCTTTTGCAGCAGGTCTAATTCTTTTTAGAGTTGGACCTTGATTTGCATAAATCTCAGAAATATATAATTTATCATGTTTCATATCATGATTATTTTCAGCATTTGCAATTGCTGATTTTAAAAGCTTTTCAATAATTTCTGATGATGCTTTTGGTGTAAACTTAACTATTGCTAAAGCTTCATCTACATTTTTTCCTCTAATTAAATCTGCAACAATTTTAACTTTTCTAGATGAAATTCTTGCATATTTTAGAGTTGCTTGAGCTGTTTTTACTTCTGCTTCCATTTT
>CAMZHI010000093.1 GCA_947306755.1 uncultured Clostridia bacterium
AAGAAACAAAACCAACATCTACTGAACCAACTGAAAAAGAGAAAGTAGAACAGTAGAGAAGCTTATATCAACAATTCACAGATTAATAAATATATATTTTAAAATGGAGTGCGTAAGCGTTCAGCTTCTGCATACTGCCATTGTAACAGGCAGAGCCTTAACAATGGGCAGCAAACCGAAGCGGAGCGTAGGGCGACTGGAGCAATTGACATATATAGTTCAAATATATAATTTATTATATATTTGAACATAAGGAAATTGCGACACCAAACGGAATGATAAAATATATATTTATTAAGCAGTGAATTGAAATAAGAGTAATAAGGGGATGAATTTGTTTATGGATATATATTTCTACAACACATTAACAAAGAAAAAAGAAAAATTTTTACCACTAAAAGGCAATGAGGTAAGAATGTATTCATGTGGTCCTACTGTATATTATGATGCACACATTGGAAACTTAAGAGCATATTTATTTATGGATTCATTAAGAAGAGTTTTAAAATACAATGGATATACATTAAAACATGTTATGAATATAACAGATGTAGGACATTTAACATCAGATGCAGATGAAGGCGAAGACAAAATGATGGTTGCGGCTAAAAGAGAAAATAAAGATCCGTATGAAATTGCAGATTATTATATGAATAAATTTTTACAAGATATGGATAAACTAAATATTGAAAGACCAGAAATTATTGCAAGAGCAACTGAACATATAGATATTATGGAAGAATATGTTAAAAAAATAATAGAAAATGGATATACATATCAAACAGAAGATACTATCTATTTTGACACATCAAAACTTCCAAATTACGGAATCCTTTCAGGAAAAAAAGTTGATGAACAAAAAGCAGGAGCAAGAGTAGATTTTGATACAAATAAAAAGAATGTATCAGATTTTGCACTATGGATTAAGGCTCCAAAAGAACATATTATGCAATGGGATTCGTTTTTTGGAAAGTGCTATCCAGGTTGGCACTTAGAATGTTCTGCAATGGGGTATAAATATTTAGGTGAAGAATTTGATATTCATACTGGTGGAATTGACCATATTCCAATTCATCATGAAAATGAAATTGCTCAAGCTCAAGGATTTTGTGGAAAAATACCAGCAAAATTTTGGATGCATGTGAATTTCTTAAAAATAAATGGTGGTAAACTATCAAAAAGTTTAAACAATTTTTACACATTATCAGATTTAAAAGAAAAAGGATACTTACCTGAAGTATATAGAATGTTTAATTTTGGATCAAGCTACAGAATACCAATTAATTTCACATGGGATGGAATGGATGCAAGTTTAAAAGCATTAATTAAATTAAAAGAGGGATATCAAAATCATTTAAATGGAAATGATGAAATAGAAGATGATGTGATTAAAAACTATGAAGTAAAATTCCATCAGGCTATAAATGATGATTTAAATATGCCTATGGCAATGAGCGTAGTTTGGGATGTTATCAAAAATCCTAAAAAATCAAAGAAAATTGCAGAATTATTATTAAAATTTGATAAAGTACTTGGACTAAAAATAGAAGAACCAATTCAAGAATTAAAAAAACAAATACCAGAAGAAATTATTGAATTAGCTGAAAAGAGACAAAAAGCAAGAGAAAATAAAGATTGGGCAGAGTCTGATAGAATTAGAGATGAAATTGCTAAAAAAGGCTATACAATTAAAGATACAAAAAACGGATACGAATTAACCTAGTTTGAAAAATAATTACAATTTTGACTGTGTTAAAAACTTACTTAAAAATGCTCACGTACCTTATGTACGCTCCGCTTTTTGCGTAAGTTTTTGCCTTGTCAAAATTTAATTCTTTTCCAAACTTTTAAATGTTTTTATACAAATGTGGATGATTCTTTTTTGAAATTTAAATAAAAAATAACTAATCCGCGTCAGCATATCGTTTTTTAAAATCCGTATGGTGGGTATCCCTAAAGGGGGTACCATAGGATTTAAAAAATGATATGCGGTTAAACAGGATTAGTTATTTACATGAAAAATTTCAAAAAAGTATTTTCTCAAAAATGACATAGAGTAGCAACAGCGGCTTTGTATATCTTTTTTCGTGCTTTAGTCGAGAAAAAAGCATATACAAAGAAAGCAAAGTTGCGGATATAAAAAGGAGAAAAAAATGGAAAAAAAGAGAATTGTTACAGGAGATAGACCAACAGGAAAACTGCATATTGGGCATTATTTTGGATCTCTAATAAATAGAGTAAAACTTCAAGATGAATATGAACAATTTATTTTAGTTGCAGATGTGCAAGCTCTTACAGACAATTTTGATAACCCTGAAAAAGTTAGAAATAATGTTAGAGAGCTTGTTATGGATTATTTGTCATGCGGAATTGATCCAGAAAAAACAACTATCTATATACAATCTATGATACCAGAAACAACTGAACTAACAATATATTATTCTAACCTTGTTACTGTGGCAAGGCTAGAAAGAAATCCTACAGTAAAAACAGAACTTGCACAAAAAAAGCATGTTTTTGGTGAAAATATAACTTATGGTTTTTTAGGATACCCTGTTAATCAAGCAGCAGATATAACAATTTTAGGTGGGGAAGTAGTTCCTGCAGGTGAAGACCAAGAACCATTAATTGAACAATGTAGAGAAATCGTTAGAAAATTTAATTCTATTTATGGAGATGTTTTAAAAGAACCAGAAATATATTTATCTGAAAATAAAAGAATAAAAGGATTAGACGGAAATGACAAAATGGGTAAATCTCTTGGAAATGCAATATATTTATCTGATACACCAGAAGAAATTACAAGAAAAGTAATGAGTGCAGTAACTGACCCTAACAGAATAAAAAAAGATGATTTAGGTAATCCTGATGTATGTATGGTTGCATATTATCATAAATTATTTACTGGAAAAGAAGATTTACAAAAAGTTTGTGAAGAATGCAGAGCGGGAAAACGTGGATGTGTAGCTTGCAAAAAAGAGCTTGCTCAAAATATAATTGAGTATTTAAGACCTATGAGAGAAAAAAGAGAATATTTAGAAGCTCATCCTGAAATAATAGATAAAGTTTTATTAGAAGGAACTGCTAAAGCAAAAAAAGAAGCGGAAAAGATTATGAAAAAAATAAAGCAAGCTATGAAGCTTGACTACTTTGGAAACATAAACAAATGAAAAACTTCGTCTTGCGTTGTTAAAATTTTATTCAAAAATCCTCATGTACCATATGTACATTCCGGTTTTTTCATAAAATTTTGCCTAGCAATACTCGTTTTTGATTTGTTTAAATAGAGGTCATTAAAAAAATCATAAAGGAGAATGCGATAAATGATAAATTTTAAAAATGCAATAGCAAAAGCTATTTCACAAGCTATAGATTTGCAAGTAAATGAAATTGAAAGTTTTATTGAAACTCCAAAGGATAAGAATAATGGAGATTATGCTTTTCCTT
>CAMZHI010000094.1 GCA_947306755.1 uncultured Clostridia bacterium
TCAAAATATTTTGTTATCAGATCAATAGCTACTTTATTTTCTTCTTCACTCAACATTCCAGTTATTATCAAATATAGATTCTTATTTTTTAGTAGTTCTGGATTCATTGAATGTGGTCTTAATCTATCAATTATTATTTTCAATTGTCCACAAAAAAAATTCATATGTATTGGAGTAGCTATAACAATTGTATCATATTTAGACATTTGTTTATATAATTCCTGCATATCATCATTTATTGAACAATATTTTACTAATCCCTTTTTACAATCACTACAACCATTACATGGCTTTATTTCTTTGTCTGATAAAGAAAATATATAGTCATTGTTTTCTTTAATATCATTTAAAATTTTATAGCAATTTTTCTTTCTATTACTTGTATTAATTAATAATTTCATTTTTAAATATCTCCTATATATTGTTACTATTTTTTCTTAATACTATCTAAAATCACCTTTCATATTTTATTTTTTATTCTCTCAATTATCTCTTGATAGTTTGCATTGTTTTTTTCAATATCATCAATTTCTTCTATAATTCCACTTGATAGATATCCTAAAAACTTAAAGTTAAATTCCATAAATTCCGTTAGACTCTCAAAATATTTTGTAATCATTTCAACAGTTTCTTTATTTTCTTCTTCACTCATTTCGCCTATTATTATTAAATATATACTTTTATTTTTTATAACTTCTGGATGCATATAAAAAGTATTTAATCTTTCAATTATGTTTTTTGTAGTTCCGTTAATAAAATTCATATAAATTGGACACGCAAAAACGATTTTATCAAATTTAGCCATATTAGTATATACTTCTAACATATCGTCCTCAATTACACAAAAGTTTTTTAAAGCTTGTTTTTTACACTCACAACATCCCATACATCTTTTTATTTCTTTTTTAGCTAATGAAACCATATGATCATCATTTTCTTTTATATCGTTTAAAATTTTATAGCAATTTTTTTCTCTGTAACTTGTATTAATTAATAACTTCATATTAAACCATACCTCCAATTTTCCGTTTTCATTTTTTACGTTTTTCAATTAAAAAATATCGTCTTCTAAATAAATTGTTTAATTTTTTCAAATAATTTTTCTTTTTCCTCAACTGAATAAAATCCTTCGATTTTCCATTTAAGCTCATTATTTTCAATGTATAATAAACATGGTAATTCTTTTATATTGTGTTTAGATAAAAATTCTTCAGTTGTGTTTTCAACCTTTCTATATCTTAAATCTTCGTTACCAATACATTTAAATATTTCCTTAATAGGAATAGATTTTATTAAGCAATCTATAGTATCTTCATTATATACTTCTACCAAAATAGGCTTTGAACCAGTCAAAACCATATTTAATCCTTCTTCGCTACAATTAAATGGCTTGTTTATTGGAGTTGCACCATATCTATCTACCATTAAATCTTTAATGGTTCTAGGATCATTATCAATTTCTTCTTGTATTTTTTTAGCTTCTTCCTCTGTCTTTGCAAAATGAATTACACCTGCCTGACAACTTTCTTCAGATGTTGCACATAAACCACATTCTATGCATTTATCTTTATCAATCTCAAGTGTTTTTTTGCTATCATTCCATCTAAAAGCTTTAGTTGGACACACCTTTATAGCATTACAAGCTTCAGCGTTATCACATATTTTAAAATTCATTAAAACTGGCATATTATTTCCTCCTCATATTTTTAATAACATTTTTTAATACTCTTACAAAGCTTTCTATTTCTTTTTCTGTATTATATTTATTTAAACTAATTCTAATTGGACTATAATTATTTACATCTGCATTACAAGCAGTTAAAACATACGAAGGCTCTGCAATTTCAGAGTTACATGCTGAACCTGTAGAAACATAAATATTTTGACCCTCAAGCATCAGCATTAGCTGAATTGCATCAGCTCCCTTAAAGCCTACACTTATTGTATTTGGCACTCTATTTTCGGTATCTCCATATATAACAATATCTTCGATGTTTTGTTTAATCTCATTTTCTAGTTTATCTCTTAAAAATTGTATTCTTTCATTCTTTTTATATTCATCTTTTAAAATTAGCTCGCATGCTTTTCCAAGCCCTATGATATATGGAACATTTTCAGTTCCACCTCTTCTATTTTTTTCTTGATGTCCAAATATTAAAGGAATAAAAGGTGTGTCTTTTTTTATGTACAATACTCCAATCCCTTTAGGTGCATGTATTTTATGACCAGAAAAAGATAATGAGTCAACTTGTAAATCTTTTACATCAATTTTAACTTTTCCAATTGCTTGAACAGCATCAGTATGAAATAATATATTTTTTTCTTTTGCTATCTCTCCAATTTCTTTTATAGGATATATGTTTCCAATTTCATTATTAGCCATCATAACAGCAATTAAGCAAGTATCTTTTGTAATTGATTGCTTTAATTCTTCTAAATCTATTCTTCCTTGTTTATCAACTGATAAATATGTAATTTTATAGTTTTCTTTTTGTCCTAAATACTTCATAGCTTCCATAATAGAGGCGTGTTCAACCTTTGTTGTAATTATATGCTTTTTCTTTGGATTATTTCTTACTGCATTCATAATTGCAGTAGTATTGCTTTCACTTGCTCCACTTGTAAAAACTATTTCATCTACATCAGCATTTAGAAGTCTTGCAACATTTTTTCTTGCATTTGTTATCTCTTCTTTTACATTGGCTCCAAATGAATAAATACTACTTGGATTTCCATATTGCTCTTTTAGATATGGCATCATAGCATTTAGTACTTCATCGTCAGTTCTTGTTGTAGCATTGTTATCTAAATAAATACTATCCAAAAAAATCACTCCCTTATTTTAACTCTTTTCTATAATAATTCTATCTATATCCTCAAAAGTATTTTTTATTGCTTCTATTTTATTATCTTTCTCACTTTCTCCTCATCTTCTCTCAAAATCTGCGCATAGTCTATAAACATTGTAAATCTTCCAACTTCAAGATTTGTTTTTTCTGCAATATAGTATTGTAATGTAATAAATTCTTGTAAATTCATTAAAAGTTTATTATATATGTCACATGCCCTTGCATGCAAATTAAAAAACAATTTTCCATTTTCATTATTTGCTGTTATACTCATCATGCAAGGTTTTATTTTAGAATTTTGGTCTTGTTTTATCCAATTTGAAGCAATTCCCGCTTTTCCAGATTTTATTCGTTTTATTATATATTCAATTTGAGAATCTGGCTCATCAAATAATCTATGATAATATAATTTAGTCCATTCATGACACACATTTTCTTCATTCACTCCAGTAATTATATAATTATTGATAATATTTATATCTTCTTGTGTCATTGGAAAGTATTTATCTATATCTTCAATTTTAGGATTTTCCATTTCTATTGTCATTGATTCCATTTTTATAAATCTATTATCTTGTGGAGTATAACCATTTTCC
>CAMZHI010000095.1 GCA_947306755.1 uncultured Clostridia bacterium
CATGTATTGATATTAATACTTTTTTTGTTTGTTTTTCTGATTTATATAAAATTCCATTTAAATTAACTCCGTCTGTTGCTTTAAAAAACACTGTGTTTATATTCATATAAAAACCTACTTTCGTTTTATCATTATTTTATAACAAAATATCCGCTTTCAAACACACTATCTATATTGCAATTATTATCAATTAAATGTTGTATTACCGCTCCTGCAACTGCTGATAATAATAATTTTGCAACTTCTGATAAATTATTAAGTGTTACTATCTGATCTGCTGCCATTTTATTTAGCATAAATTTCATTCCTTTTAATTCGCCAAAATACTCTGATAAAGCCCATTCAATTTGATATTTTTTATTATCTACTTTTATTTCTATAATTTGTACCATACTACTCTCCTCATTTACTAAACTCTACTTTAATTCATATACCAATACATATCGTCATCTGTTTGTTGCATTATCGCACCATTTGGAACATTTTTTATAATATTATATGTACTTATTAAATCTGGACCTGCTGATAATACTACTCCAAAACATAAAAATAATGCTAGCCAAGCTGCTTTTGCATTTTTTATACTTTTAGGATAATTCAATAATATTGTTATTGCTGGTAATATTCCTAATATTATTATTGGTGTTAATAATAATACTAAATATTGTACTTTTGTTAGCTTTGAACTTGTTATAGCAACCGCAATAAGCATTTGCGGAATAAATCCCACTTTCATATCCGCTCCAAATATTGCACCTGAAATAGCATGAACCATTTCATGAATTGGTATAGTCAAAAAACCTATTGTCATCATTAAAAAAATTATTTTTAAATACTCTTTTATACCAAATAAAGCTTGTTTTCCAACAGTATTTAACTCATACTTTTTTATGTTTTCTTCTTTCATTTTTATTCGTTGTTCTTTGTTAAATAATCCATATTTTTTTTGTTTTATTATCATCGGAATTAAAAGACATAAAATTATTGGTAAACAAAATAATAGTTGATTAATTGGATTCATATTATCTATACTAGTTGTCAAAACATTTGCATTGCTTGGTACAGATATTTCTCCAAAACTATAACTCTCATCAATAATTCCAATTATTTCTATACTTCCCATTTTCTATACTCCTCATAACTCAATGCTAAAGAGAACCGTCACTTTTGGCACATATCTTAAACACCTTATTTTTCATCATTTGTAACATCACCATTACCACTTACAGGAATTGTATCTCCTAAATAGGTAGGCTTTGGCTTAAATATACATTTGATAAAATCCTTATTTCTTGCTAATATTTCTCTTATTTCTCTATTAGTTGCTCCAACATATTGCCTTGGATCACTACCTACTCCATATGCTTCTATTCCTAATCGATTTGCTATATATAAGGCTCTATATAAATGATATTTTTGTGTTACTATTACTATTTTTTTAGCTTGAAAAATTTCTTTTGCTCTATATATACTCTCATAAGTAGAAAATCCTGCATGATCCATAAAGATATTTTCAGAAGGGATTCCCCTTTCTACTACATAATTTTTCATTATACTTACTTCATCATATTCTTTTTTTCCATGATCTCCACTCATTATGATTTTATCAGACACATTATTTTGATAAAGTTTTATACCTTCTAGCAATCTATCCTCTAGCATAGGACTTGGCTTATCTCCCCATATCCCTGCTCCTAAAATAATTATACAATCTACATCTGATAAATTTGAATATTGGTCTTCTTTAATAATTTGTTTTTTAGTTGATAATCTTACAAATAAATTTATTCCTAATGCAATTATAGCTATTACAGCTAACACAACTATAACAATTATTCCACCTTTTAATACTTTTTTTCTCATATTATTTCTCTCCATTTAAATATAATAAGTGTCATCACCATAAAATTGGACTTTCTTTCCTTTAGGTACTTGTTTTATAACTTGATAAACATTATAAGCATCTGGATATGGGCTCACCATTCCAATAAAAGCAATACCATAAATAATGCTATTTAATGCAATATAATTAGCAGGAGAAAACAAAAATAATATTAATGGAATAATTCCTAATATATATGGTAATAAACACATTACAATAAATCTTTCTTTATTTAAAGGATATGATGCTAATGCAACAAAAGTCACAGGTTTGGCTATTCCTATGTATGTATTAACACCTTTAGGATAAACAATAGCATGCAATAATTCATGTATTATCGACAAAAAAAATCCTATTATTAGACCTATAAACATGTATGGTTTATATACTACAATTTGATTATTAATATGTCCTTTTAAATACATCGCTAAAAACATTATAATAAGTGCTGGTATTACAAATGGAAAAGCTCTTACCATCATTTTATTCATTGTTTCAGGCATTTTCATTTTTATGGCATTACTATCTAACTTTCCTTTTTGATATTTTTCAATTTCATTTTTATTTATAAAACCTATCCATTTTATGTTTGGCATATGATTCTCACTTTCCAATTACTATTTTCTTTATCTTACTTATTCACAATATTAAATTATTATAAAATAGCCATTTTCAAATATACTATCTACTTTACAATTATTATGTATTAAATAATTTCATATGTTGCTGTCAAATTTTTCTCTTCTTCATGATTCTCTTCAATATATAAATTTCTATTATAATCTATATTATTCTTTTTTAGACACAACTCAAGAAAACATAGGAATATTCCAATATCAATTTGATTATAGTAAATAACTTTATCTTTAGGCATTATTCCTCTTTTGCCTTGTTTTCTATATCTATAAACTTTCAGTCTCTTTTCTGATGACTCTACTATCCATGGTTGAGTATTACATGCACTTGGGGCAAAACGAACAATATTTGCTATGTTTAAATAATTCTCTCCATTCCAGATTTCTTGTAATTCTTTTCGTTTGCTCTTATACATATCTTTTCTGAACTTTTCTGCAGAATCAACCTTAGCTATTGCTATCATAATTACATAATCAAGTCCATCATATTGCTTTTCATCTACTTTACCAATTCCAAACCATAATGTTCCAATATTTTTTGATACTAAATATAAATCTAATTGCTCTCCTAAATAACCTATATTTTGAAGATAGTTTTCTTTCTTTTCTGAATAAAATAAAATACAGTATTCTTGCCCTCTTCTACATGTAGCTCCTTCTTTTACAATTTTTATCTTTACTTTAATATCATTTACCAACGGCTTTAGTTTTGAAAAATATTCTTCTATGTTTTTTAGTTCATCATTGGTAATATGCTCTTTGCCAATATTTCTAAATAAATGAAAAGACTTTCTTTTAAAAATCATATCATATAACTCATTATTCATTGACTCACCTCATTT
>CAMZHI010000096.1 GCA_947306755.1 uncultured Clostridia bacterium
TTGAACTATTAAAAATATTCATATCAATTGTTTTATCTTCTTCTCTTAATTCTTTTAATAGTTTTTTTACCATTATTCTTTTTGAATTATTCTCATCATAAGCACTTTCTTCTGTAAATCTACATGCGCATTTTATAAAATCTAAATCATTTTTTTCTGCCCAATTTATAATATCTGTTTCTCTTACAAAATACAATGGTCTAATTAATTCCATTCCTGGATGAGAAGTACTTTTTAGTTTTGGCATCATTGTTTGATATTGCCCAGCATATAAAATACTCATCATAATTGTTTCTATAACATCATCAAAATGATGCCCTAATGCTATTTTATTACAGCCAAGTTTTTTTGCATTTTCATATAAATATCCTCTTCTCATTCTTGCACATAAATAACATGGTCTATCTGAAATAGTATATACTCTATCAAAAATATCTGTTTCAAATATTTTAATTGGAATATCAAGGGTTTTACAATTTTGAATTATCTTGTTTTTATTTTCTTCATTATAACCGAGGATTCATACATAAAAACTCTAAATCAAAATTGTCTTTTCCATGTTTTTTAAGCTCTTGAAAACATTTTGCTAATAAATTGGAATCTTTTCCACCTGATATACATACTGCAATTTTATCACCATCTTGTATCATATCATATTCTGTTACAGCTTTTACAAATTTTGCCCATATTTTTTTTCTAAAACTTGTAATTATTGATTTTTCTATATCTTGATTTTTATCCATTATTCATTCCTTTTTTGTATTATAATACCACAAAAAGCTCTACAAATCAACTTGATTGTAGAGCTTTATATATTATACTTGTAAACTTTTTACTAAATCTATTATACTATTAATACTTCTCCATGTATTGGGATCAACTTGTGTAGGTTGAATTTCAATATTAAACTCATTTTCTAAACTACTAATAAGTTCTATAAATGCAAGAGAATCTAGAATTTCATTTTCTAATAAATCTATCTCCTTATTTTTTTTTAAATCCTTATAACCAGTTAAATCTTGTATAATTCCAATAATTTTTTCTTCCATTTTTATCTTTATTCCTTTACAACAATTCTTTCATTAATCTTTTTTCATCACATTTACCATTTTTATTAATTGGAAATTCATTAATAATTTTTATTTTCGGTATCATATATGATGGTAATTTCTTTTTTAATTCTTTTTTTATATCAAATTCAGTTTTATTCTTTGTTTTCACAAATGCTATAAGCATTTCGACTTTTTTATTCTCATTTAACTTTGGTAATACAACTACTTTATCAATTTCTTCTAAATCCATAATATTTGATTCAATATCTTTTAGTTCAATTCTGTAGCCTTTATATTTTATTTGTGAATCTTTTCTTCCAATAATATAAATATTACCATTTTTTATATATCCAATATCTCCTGTCTTATATGCACTTTTTCCTTTATATGTTATAAATTTATTTGTTTTGAGATTAATATATCCTTTAGCAACACTTTTTCCTGAAATTAATATTTCTCCTTTTTCACCATCTTTTAATTCTTTATCATTATCATCTAAAACAAAAATATCAACATCATTTTTTGGTATCCCTACAGGGATCTCTTCATCAAAATTTCTAGGTATTTCAAAACTAGTTACTGCAAAAGTACATTCAGTTGGTCCATATGTATTTATAATTTTTAACCTTTTAAATCTTGAATACAATTCATTAACAGTTGATTTTAGTAACTTTTCGCCACAAAAAATAATCATTTTTAGTTCTGGTAAGAGTTCTTCTGAAAATAGCTTATCAGTTAAAAACAAATCTGCAAATGATGGAGTCATAACTGCTAAAGTAACTCGACTTGTTTTTAACTCATTAAAAATTTTTTTAAAATCCATCATATTATTAGTATTAATTATAAAATGCTCACTTTCTGTAACTAAACTCAAGTATAAGTCTGCAACAGATAAATCAAATGAAAAATTTGCTTGATTTAATACTATTTCATTTTTCGCATTTGTAATATCTTTAAGCCATTTTATACAACTATCTAAATTTGAATATGTAATTTCAACCCCTTTTGGTTTGCCAGTTGTACCTGATGTAAAAATAATATAATATGTATCCTGTGGCTTCATATAAATCTTATTAATTTCACTAAAATTATTATTATTCATAATGGAATAGATATCATTTGATTTAATAGCTCTTACATCTTTTTCTAAATCCCCAATAATAACATCTGGATTTATTTGTTTAATTATTTCATCTACTCTATCTTTTGGTATGTTTATATCTATTGGCACATATGGCATTCCTGCAAATGAGCATGCAAGAAAAGAAGCTTTCATATATATTTCTTTTGAGCCATAAATTACAACTGGCTTTTTACTTCTATTTTTTTCAAGTAAAAACCAATATAAATTACAAACATATTTATACAATTCATTGTATGTATAATTATTTACACCAATTCTATAAGCATTGTTTTCAGAATCACTTTTAAGTATTTCTAAAATATCAGTTAGTATCATTTGCTTTCCTCCTAATCTCATTTTCAGGAATTAGGCTGTAATCATACATGACTTTTGAATGATTATCTAATATTAATTCTTTTTTTATTTCTTCATTTGTGTTTTTATCTACAATAATTCTGTAAACCTTGCTATTTCTATAGAAAAGGCCATCTTCATCTTGAGCATAATGATTATCTTCTTCAATTATTTTGTATTTTTTATCTAAAGGCTCATTACATCTAATTTCTCCATATAAAAAAGTATCATCTAACCATACTCTAATTTGAATAGGGTACGATGTTGTGTTTTTAAATCTATAATCTAAAGCTTTATAGCTAATAGAAGTTCCTGTGCCAAAAGGAACTCGTCTTTTGACATCTGGAAATAGTGCATCAGAATGATGGTGTAACTCTGTAACAGTAAGTGGTGTGTGTAATACAAGCCAATGTATCATATTAGCCATTTGACATAACCCTCCACCAACTCCTTTTTTCATTTTACTATTACTTATAACTAATCCTTCTTTATATCCTTTTATTTTTGTTGCATTACCTACTAAATTCCAAAACGAAAATTCCTCTCCAGGTTGTATAATTATGCCATCAATTTTTTTACTTGCAATTTTCAAATTAGTTACTTTATTTACTTGTAATTGCATATCAACACCTTCAAGTTTTCTAAGTAATAGCTTTGTATCACCTTTCCATATATATTGCATATTATTCTTACTTTTTTTCTTAGCAAATTTTTTTCCTGCTTTTAAATCTTTAAAATCTTTTTTTATTGCTTCTTTTCTTAATGATATTTTATATGCAATTGGCCCATATTCACAAAATAATTTTCTTTTTTTCATTT
>CAMZHI010000097.1 GCA_947306755.1 uncultured Clostridia bacterium
GTGCCTGTGGACATACTATTAAATGAATAATTTTGTGTTGAATCAACTTTATAAAATTTAACTGTTGTTGTACTTAAAGATTCAACAAATGAAGTAACACTATTTAGATAATCAAATCCATTTATTTGTTGTGTTGTATTGTTTGTTGAATTCAAATAAAATTTGCCAGTCATATCTAATAATACTACTTCAGGATTATAGCTAAGTTTAACATTTGCTCCAATACTTTGTGAATTTGTAATATTAACTGTTAAATATGGTTGATTGGCCGTATCTATTATCTCATAAGTAATATCTGATGAGCCAACCTCTAAAATTAGTTTACCACTAATAGTTTGTGAATAAGGAGATGTTGAAGTAGCCACTATATCCACCCATGCTAGCTCTCCTTCACTTAAAGCTGATCCTCCTGCCGGATTAATACTAATTGTAAATGAATCTTCATTAACACCATTATTACCTGTTCCTATTATTGTACTTGAAGTTTTGTTTAAACTACAGGAAATATTTTCTGAACATGTATAAGTTATATTGTATGAAATGTCTGATTCTGTAAATGCCATATCATTTTTTTTACTACTCATATTTACTGTTATTAAATAAGTTTCCGCACCTGACCAGTTATTTGTTATTTCATATTCTGTATGATTAATACTTAATTTATCACTACTAAAATAAAAGTCTTTTGAAGATAAATAATACTCATGAACTATATTATATACATATCTAGCAGTAGAAACAAATTTTGGAGTAAAAAAAATAAGAACAACAAATAATATCAATACAAAAATAGGATTTATTCTTTTAGTTCTTCTTCTATTTTTTCTTTTTATCCTTCTTCTCACTCTATTTTTCCTCATTATTTTTAAATCTTTTGACTTGAATTAATTTTAATTTCAACATATTCAATTATGCCTTCATATTCAGCTCTATTGTATTCTTTAGGAAATTCTACTTGAAGAGTGTATATCTTTTGTTCATCCTCTGCAAATCCCATTTCCTCTTTTTGTACATTTACATATTTAAAATATGTTCCATCAGAATCTTGTACTGTTTGAACTCCAGTTACTAAATCATGTGTCATATCTTCTTGATTATAAACCTTAAAATTTAAGGGCAAATTTGTGGTAGTTTTTATTTGTATAATATACTCAATAGCTGTTTCTGTTCTATCTGTTCCATCATTATTTGCCACAGAAAAAGTATATGTATATGGCTCTTCTCTAGGTAATATGCTTTCTAACTTTAACTCTTGAGAAATACTTTCATCTTTAAAAAAATAATATGCGAGATTAACATCAGCGTTAGATCTTGCACTTGACCTATATCTTGCAATTGTACTTCTTAAAGCACCAATTGACAAAAGTAAAATAATTAGATAAAAAACACATTTAAAATACATCAATCTAATTTGTCTTTTTCTTCTTGCTCTCCTCATTTCTTTTTTCTCTCCTTTTTCTCATAAATTTAGAAAAAGAGTTATTTTCCATTGGTTTTCCTTCTCTTTTGCTAGACAAAGTTAATCCAAATAATATTATTGTGATTATTATAGATATTATTACTTTTATATCTGTAAACACTTTAAACCAAATACCTAATCTTGGTATTGTTTTTACAACTTTTCCTAATACCATGTCTCTTTGAATTGGTTTATCTAAATCGTTATTTGCATCTCCTTTAGTGATAATTTGCTCACCATTTTGTTCCACTACTCTGTGAGTTATAATTTCTTCATCATTTAAATATGTAATAATATCATCTATTTTTATATCTTTTGTAATTTTAACTATCACAACATCATTTATCTCAATTGTATTTGACATACTACCAGTAGTGACTTCAAAAAATGTATATCCAAACAGGTTCGAATACTTTTTATTTAAAACACTTATTTGAAAAAAATTATATACTACCATAACTACTACTAATAATAGTGCTATAGTAATCACACTAAAAAAAATTTTTGATACTATTTTTAATTTTTTCATATATTCTCCTGTATAGCTTCTATTGGTTCACCTAAATATTGGGTAACTACTACATCAACAGGAATATTTGTTGAAATATCTTTAATTAAACCAAGTTCTGTATCTGCTATATCTCCTTGTCCATTTTCAAGTTCTTCCCAACCAATATAAAATCTTAATGTTGTTTGAACTTCATTTGTTACATCTTCTAGACTTATAACTCCAGAATATGTATTATCTCCTGTTTTAATAATACCTTCTTCAACTTCTTCACCATCAACCACTATACATGCTTTTGTAAATCTTATAGAATCTATTATATTTAAATTGTCTACAACAAGTGTAACATCATATCTTACAGCTACACTACTTCCTGTAGAATCAATTACAATTTCAAAATAGCCATTAGCTCCAGGAGCTAATTTGTTTTCTGCAACAAATGCACTTTCTGGAAAAATTAAATTGTCTACATTAAAAGTTGTTTCAGAATTACTATTAGATATATCAGTATTATTTACTTTTATTGCCCATGCACCAGCTTGTTTTTCAACTACAGCTGTTGCCTCAGCTATATATTTAGCATAACTTGTTGCAATTTGATAAAATGTAAATATTAGCATTATTATACCTAATAAAGTATAGGTTCTTTTCATCCTTCATTCCTTTAATTCTAATCTTTATTCGATATTTCCATTATTAATTCATATATTTGATGTAAAAATGCTAATAGTGATGGAAATACTATTAAGAATAAGAATCCCCATTTTGATTCTAATACTGATAATACAGTACCTGCTTTACTAATTACTTTTATATTGTTTGAAGTACCAATTACATCTTCAGCTACAACTTGATAATTTCCTTCTATTGTAAAAGTAATTCCTGCATCTCCAAAATCGTTTTTCTTTTCAATTTTTGCAATTTTTATAGTATTGCTTTCATAGAAAAACACATTATCTCCTTCTTTTGCATTTTCATATCCTTTTTTCTTTGCAATTACTAAATCACCTTTTTTATATGGTAATTTTTCATCATCCTTATCTATTATTACAAATGTTTTATCTCCAAACACTGATACTTTATATTCATTATAAGTTAATAAACATATTGTAGTAAATATTGCTACAATCACATATAGGATTATTACTATATTTAATAGTGTTTTTTTCATTTTTCTTCCTCCAAAAAATATTAGCTATAATTTGCTGACTATATTATACCAAATAAAATTTAAAATGCAACAATTTTAAAAAAATAATTTTT
>CAMZHI010000098.1 GCA_947306755.1 uncultured Clostridia bacterium
GAGTGTCTAATAATCAAAAAGCAATAGCAGGATTTAGAGTTTTTAATGTAATTACAGAGAGCATGGTTCCTGAATACAAAGTAGGTGATACAATTTTAACTAAAACTGTTAACCCATCAGAATTAAAAATTGGTGATGATATTACTTATATGGGCAAAAAAGATCCTTTTAAAGGTATGATTATAACACATAGAATAGTAAAAATTGAGAAACAAGCAGACGGAAAGTATTTAATTCAAACAAAAGGTTTGGCAAATGATATAGAAGACCCTGAAATTAATGAATCTCAAGTATATGGTAAAGTTATTTATAAAATAAAAACAATTTCATTTTTAAATGGAATTATTGGAAATTTATTTGGTATGTATTTTGCAATTTTTATTCCATTTGGAATAATTACATTTGTAGAATTTATATTGTATAGAAGAGACAAAGAAACTGAAGAAGATGACAATTCAGATATTGATGAAAATAAAATAGATAAATTAAAAGAAAGAAGAAAAAATAGAAGAAACAGAAGAAGAAAAAGAAGAGAAAAAGAAAAATAAATAATATAGGAATACAAGAGAAAGGAGAGGTATTGTGAGAAAAAGACATAGCAAAAAACTTACGAGAAAACAAAAAAGAATTAAGACAAGAGTAAAAATAAGAACACTTTTTTTATTAGTAATAACTCTAATGTTCAATACCTATGCCTGGTTCTTGTATGTCAGCACAGTATCATCTAGTTTAACCGCACATGTTGAAGCATGGCATGTTAAGTTTAAAGTAGATGATGAATTAGTTGATAGAGATATTCCTATAGTAATTGAGCATGCATATCCAGGAATGACAGATGAAGTAAAAAGTGTTACAATAATTAATGATGGTCAAAAAGATGCAGATGTTAGATTTGCAATAAAATCAATAAGAATATTTGATGAAATTTATATAGCTACAGATTTATTATCAACTGGAGATTCTATTCCACAAGGAGCGATAACAACTACATCAGAAAATTTAAATAATAAAATACAAAATGATTATCCGTTTTATTTAAGTGTTGAATCAAGTGATGATACTATTGGAGCAAATTCTGAGGAAACATTAACTATTACATTTACTTGGCAATATGAATCAGGAGATGATGAAACTGATACAAGTTATGGAGAAATGGCCTATAGTTATTATAATGCTAATCCTACAAATCAAGCAATAGAGATGGTAATAAAATTAATTGTTGAACAACATAAAGAAACAGTTTAAGATTTTTCTTAAACTGTTTCTTTGTATTTAGGAAAATAATTATAGTTATTTAATTTATTAATTGTTCAAATGAAACATTGGCCTGAATTACAGACTTTCCGGAATTTAGAGCAATTGAAGTATCTTGAGTATCATTTAAACTTTCAGTTTCTTCATTATCATCCCAAGAAACATATATTCTAATTGTACTAGAATCATATTCTGCGGCCACACTACCTTGAACTTCAGTATTTGAATCATTTAAATAAGTAATAGTATCAATTTGACCTGGGAATGAATAACCAATTATTTTACAATCTGCAATTTCGTTGGTATTAAGAAGTGTTGCAGTAACTGTATATTTTACTGCTAAATCAACTTCAGATGTATCAACAATTAAATCAAAGTATCCGTATTGCGCCTGGTACAATACAATCTGGTATGTAATAATCATTTCCTGGAAAAATTAAGTCTATATTTTCTGAAAAATCTGAATTTTGCATAATGTCTTGATTGTTTAAAGTTATTTTCCATCCTGAAATGTGTATATTAGCATTTGAATCAATTGATGATAAATATTTAGCATATGTTGCTTTTATTACCATGAAAGTAATTATAAGCCATAAACATGCTAGAATAAATAAAACTCTTTTTTTCATTATAAACCTCTTTTTATTGCTTCAATTATGTATATCTTTAGAAATCAAATATATTTAATATTAAAATTTCCGTTCTCCAGCCGTTTTAAGTATGAGAAATGATTAAATTCATATCCACGGATTACACTATATTTAAATAGTAACGTTCTGAACTGCAATTTCGGGCACTAATTTTTGAAATGCACGCCGTTTATATAATATGATGCAAATTGTAATAATCGTAAACAGCTTCAGAACTGCGAGTAGGTCGAACTCAATTTTAATATTAAATATATTTGATTTCGTATTATTTCATAATTTATATATTATTTATAAACTGTAATTCTTGACATAATTATAACATAAATATTCTAAAAATTATTAATGAAACACAAATGTAATTTAAATGTAATACAAACGTAACAAATGTCGAAAAATGTAAAAATAATGTAAAAAAAATGTAAATATTTTGTAATTGTATTCAAGGTAATTATATGCTATACTCTAAACATAAATAAATATAGCGTTAGCAATATTTGTTTTATTCACTTAAAAAGTTGGTGTAATACATGAAAGAAGAAGTTAAAAACACAAGTTACCAGGAGGTCGAAGAACAGGAAGTTAACGAAAAAGAAGAAAACAGAAAACAAAAAGGTAAAGAAGTAACTGAAAAAATCAAAGCTAGGAAAAAAGCAAAAAAAATATCAGATACTAGCGAATTCTTAAAAAAATTGAAAAAAGTATTAATAATAATGCTTATTTTTTTGATTGTAATTTATTTTGCTTTAAGAATAGCTTATGATACAGGTAGATTTACAGTTGTTTTAGATACCTCTTCTGACATGAAAGGCTCTCTTGTTATGTATGAAAACAAGAATGAAAAACTTACAAGAAGAACCTTGTCTGCTGATTCACTTGATTTTATGACTAATATTTCTGGAGATTGGATTCCAGATAACATTAATGATGAATCAGACGGAGCACATAATGGTGACAATTACATAGCCTATACTTTTTATATTGAAAATATGGGTGACGAAACAATACATTACTGGTATCGTATTTATATTGATGATGTTATTAAAAACGTAGATGAAGCGATACGAGTTGCTGTTTTCCTAAATGGTGAAAAGACAGTATATGCTAAAGCAAATGATAAAACATCTGCGCCTGAGAAAAATACAGAAGCATTTCGAGATGAAGAAAATGTTATGTTAGTTCAAAGGAAAGATTTTAAATCTAAAGATGTTGATAAATTTACTGTGGTAATATGGGTTGAAGGTGATGATCCTGATTGCATAGATAACCTTATTGGTGGAGAAATGAAAATGCACATGACCATAACTGAAGAACATATTAAACAAGA
>CAMZHI010000099.1 GCA_947306755.1 uncultured Clostridia bacterium
TTTTCTACAAATAAAAATTCCGAATAAACAAGTTGCCATGGTAAAAAGTTACTTAATCTTATTTCTCCACTTGTTCTTATCAATAAATCTGGATCTGGCTGACCTGCTGTATAAAGTTTATTTGATATTAATTCTTCATCTATATCATCTATTTCTATTTTATTATTATTAACATCTTGAGCAATTTCTTTTACTGCTTTTATAATTTCTGCTCTTCCACCATAATTTAATGCAATATTAAAGGTAATGCCAGTATTATTTTTTGTTCTTTCAATACAATCTTTAATCCCCTTTTGCATTTTAGGCTTAAAGGCTGTTGTATCTCCTAAGAATTGAACTTTTATATTTTCTGAATCTGCTCTTTTAGAATAATCTTCTAAATAGCCTTGAAGTAAAAGCATTAATGTACCTACTTCTTCTTCAGCTCTTTTCCAGTTTTCAGTTGAAAATGCATAAACTGTTAAATATTTTATTCCAATTTTATTTGCATATCTTACTATTTTTTCTAATGTTTTAGATCCTTCTTTATGTCCCATAGCAACTGGTTTTCCTTTAGACTTAGCCCAACGCCTATTTCCATCCATTATAATGGCTATATGAGTTGGTAAACTATCATTCACAAAAATCCACCTCTCTTCTAAATTTTAAGTTGAAATATATAAGGTGTGATGTGAGATGTGTGAGGTGTGATTTCTCACTTCTCACTTCTCACTTCTTTTTTAATCTATAATTATCAATAATTCTATTTGTTCCTATTTTTAATATATAATGCCAATTCTTTTAAAAACTCTGCTTTTTCTCCATAACTTTCAGCTATCTTAACTGCATCTTCTATAAGATTTTTTAAAACTTTTTTTGCTTCATCTAATCCATATTTAGAAATATAAGTACATTTTCCTCTTTCTTCATCATTTCCCACAGGTTTTCCCGTAATTAGTTCATCACCTTCTACAGATAAAATATCATCTTTTATTTGAAAAGCTAAACCTATTTTTTCTGCATAACTTGTAAGTTTATTTAAATCTTCTTCTTTAGTATTTGCAAGGATAGCTCCTATTCTAACACATAACCTTAATAGAGCTCCTGTTTTATTATTATAGTTATACTCTAAATATTCTAACGAAATATCTTTTCCCTCAAATTCAGTGTCTACATATTCTCCTGCTATCATTCTATCAACTGCAATAGAAAATTCATTAAATGCTTTTATTTTTAATTCTAATTCATATTTACTTTCTGTATTTAACATTGCTTTACTAATAACAATATATGCTTGATTTAAAAGAGCATCCCCTGCTAAAATAGCTGTCGCTTCATTATACTTCTTATGATTTGTAAGCTTTCCATGTCTAAAATCATCATTATCTATCCCAGGAAGATCATCATGTATAAGTGAAAAATTGTGAACCATTTCTATTGCAATTGCAAATGGCATACATTTTTCTATATCTTGTTTAAATAGCTTATAAGTTGCAAGTATAAGAATTGGTCTTAATCTTTTTCCTCCTGCCATTAAGCTATATTCTATAGATTCATTTAAAACTCTTTCTGGACAAGCATCTTTTCTGATATATTTTTGTAATTCTTCTTCTATTTCATTTTGATATTTTTTTAATTCTTCTTTAAAATCCATTTATTATTACATCCTTTTCTTATTGGATGTGTGAGGTGTGATGTGTGATGTGAGAATCTCACTTCCCACTTCTCACTTCTCACTTCCCACTTCTATTTATATAGACATTATTTCTTTTTCTTTGTTTTCTAATAGCTTATCTATTTCTTCAATAGATTTATCTGTTAATTTTTGAATTTCATTTTCTGCCTGTTTTAATTCATCTTCTGTCATTTCTCCATCTTTTTCAAGTTTTTTTGCTAAATCCATTCCATCACGCCTTGCATTTCTTATTGCAACTTTACATTCTTCTGCTAATTTTTTAATATCTTTTACTAATTCTTTTCTTCTTTCTTCATTTAATTCTGGGAAAGCTAGTCTTATTACTTTTCCATCATTATTTGGATTAATTCCAATATCTGAAGCTAAAATTGCTTTTTCTATTTCTTTTAAAATAGACATATCCCAAGGTTGAATAACTATTAATCTTGCTTCTGGAACAGAAACTCCTGCTACTTGATTTATAGGTGTTGGAGTACCATAATAATCTATTTTAACCTTATTTAATATTGCAGGATTTGCTCTACCTGCTCTTACTTCTGCAAATTTTTCATTTAAATTATCAATGGATTTATCCATTTTTTCTTTAATTTCACTATAATCCATAATTTTCTTCTCCTTATTATTTTTTCTTTTGACATTCTATCATAAATAACCATTTTTCACAATAGAAATTTTAAAAAAACTCTATTAAACTTACTGTTTAATAGAGTTTTTAATCTAAGTCTCACTTTTTCCTATACTATTCTACAATTGTTCCAATTTGCTCCCCTTTAACTGCTTTTACAATATTGTCTGGATCTGCTATTCCAAATACTACTAGTGGAATATTATTATCTTTACATAAAGCTGTTGCTGTTGAATCCATAACTTTTAAATCTTTTTCTAAGACTTCTTGATATGTTATTCTATCATATTTAGTAGCTGTTGGATCTATCTTTGGATCTGCAGAATATACTGCATCTATTGATTTTCCAAGCAAAATTGCATCTGCTTCAATTTCTGCTGCACGAAGTGCTGCTCCTGTATCTGTTGAAAAGAATGGATGCCCTGTACCACAAGCAAATATAACTACTCTTCCTCTATTTAAATGCTTTAATGCTTTTCTTTTTATAAAAGGTTCTGCAATTTCTCTCATTTCTATAGCTGTTTGAACTCTTGTAAATAATCCTCTTGCTTCTAATGCATCTTGAAGTGATAGTGCATTCATTGCTGTAGCTAACATTCCCATATAATCTGCTGTTGTTTTTTCCATTTGTTCTCCATTTCTTCTACCTCTCCAGAAGTTTCCTCCACCAACAACAATTGCAACTTGAACTCCCATTTCAACTACTTCTTTAATTTTATCACATATTTCTCCTACTACTTGTATATTGATTCCTGTTTTATCTGCTCCTGCTAGAGCTTCTCCACTTAATTTTAAAAGTACTCTGTTATATTTTGCTTCTGACATTTTAAAACTTCCTTTCTATTTTTTTATTTCTTTTGCAATTCTATCATAAAAATAAAAAAATCACAATAA
>CAMZHI010000100.1 GCA_947306755.1 uncultured Clostridia bacterium
CTTTAGCTCAGCTGGTAGAGCAACTGACTTGTAATCAGTAGGTCGTCCGTTCGATTCGGACAAGTGGCTCCAAATTGTCAATAGTTTTGAGAAAGCTCTTAATTGTTGGCTTTTTTATTTTATTATAATGAGGTTTTATATGTATTGTTTAAACTGTAATTCACTTATTAAATCTAAAAACAAGTATTGTTCTAATAAATGTCAACAAGAATATCAATATAAACACCAAATTGCCATTCATTAACTGAAACATATAAAGGTGCAAATTTAAATCATGGTAGAAATAATAGGCATAAATATTATCAAAAAAAGGAGAATTTTAGTGAATAATAAAATTATTTTAGTTACTGGTGCTTCTCGTGGCATAGGTAGAGAAATTGCATATACCCTAGCTAAACAAGGGCACACTGTTATTGCAAATTATAATAAAAGTAAAGAAAAAGCTCTTTCTTTAAAAGAACAAGCCAATAAAGAAAATCTTAATTTAGATATTTTTAAAGCTGATGTATCAAAACGAAACGAAGTAAAAGAAATGGTTAATTATATCTTAAGTAGATATAAAAAAATAGATGTTTTAATTAATAATGCCGGAATTGACCAAGAAAAACAATATCAAGATATTACAGATGAAGATTGGAACAATGTTATTAATGTTAATCTTTATTCGGTATTTTGTGTAACCCAGGAAGTCATTTCAAATATGCTTTATAATAAAACAGGTTGTATTATTAATATTTCTTCAATTTATGGAATAATTGGTGGTTCTTGTGCATCTTTATATTCTGCATCAAAAGCAGGTATTGATGGATTAACCAAATCTTTATCAAAAGAACTAGGGCCATCAAACATTAGAGTTAATTCTATTGCTCCTGGTTATATAGATACAGATATGAACAAATATTTTTCAGCTGAAACGGTTGATGAAATAAAAAATGAAATACCTTTAAATAAAATTGGAACTCCACAATCAATTGCCAAATGTGTAAATTGGCTTGTTAATGATGATTACACTACAGGACAGGTAATTGTTATTGATGGTGGTTGGTCGATCATTTAAAAAAAAGATATCCACAGATTGTACTTAATCTGTGGATTTTTTTCTTATTAATTATTATTATTATTTTTTGCTTTTTTTGTATAATTTCCTGATATAATTTTAGGTAAATATGTAATTAATTTATATACTGCAAGTTTTATCTTTTTACTCCATAAATATGTCTTTCTAAGTGGTCTTGCTACACCTATTGATTTTGGCTCATCTTCTAGAACAATTAATTCTTGAGAAACTTTTTCCAATGGGAAAACATAATTTTCTCCATTATTATTGTCCCATTCATCATTTTCATTTTTGAAGCAAAGACTAAAAGTTTCACCTTCCAAAAGTTTAATTTCACATTGAAATCCTAATTCTGTTTTGTTCATTTCTATATCATTAACATTATCCCAGTTTTGGCCAAATCCATAATGAACTGTAACTTTTTCACAATTATTTTGGTAGAATTCACCTGTATATGATATTTTAACTTCACTATTTTCAACTAATTTATCTGTATTAAAAAATATATTCTTTGTTAATTCCATTATATTACACTCCCTCATTTTTTTGTCTTTAGCTTTAAAAATTATATTACATTTTTTTACAATAATCAATATTTTTTTTCAAAAAATATATTACATTTTTGTTACAGAAATATTACTTTACAATTACAAGGATATATGGTAATATTTTGTTATGTGAGGTAAACAAATGAAACATATAAAAAAAGGTTATATATATGCATTACTAGTCATTTTCTTTTTATTACTTATTTTCTCAGTAATGTTTTCATTAATAAATTTAAATAATAATAGAATTTTAAATAATATATCAATCAACAATATAGACATTTCAAATATGACAAAAGAAGAAGCCAAATATTTTCTTGCCAATACTATAAAAGGCAAATCATCACAAAATATTAGTTTTACTTATAATGATGAAGTTCTTTCTACACATTCTTTCGAAAGTTTAAGCATTGAATATAATATTTCTGAATCTGTAAATGAGGCATACAATATTGGAAGGAACAGTAATATTTTTAAAAATAATTTTGAAATCTTTCAGCAATACTTTAATAAACAAAACATAAATATAAACATAACTATAAATCAGAATACACTTGCCAATATCATAGAGGATTTATCTTCAAGTCTTCCTGATAAACTAATACAAAGTAGTTATTATATTGATAACAATAATTTAGTATTAACTTCTGGAACAGCTGGAAAAACTATTGATAATGAATCATTAAATAAAAATATATATTTATGTCTAAATGATTTAACAAATAACGAAAACTTAATACAAATAAGTGTAAAAGAAGAAAATCCTAACAACTTAGATATTGATAAAATCTACTCTGAAATACATAAAGAAGTGGTTGATGCTCATTATGAAAGCAATCCATTAAGAGTATACCCAGAAATTATTGGTATTTCTTTTGATAAAGAACAAGCAAAAAATGCTTTAAATGAAAAAAAATCTGAATACATTATTCCTTTGCAATTTACTTACCCTTCAGTTAAAATTAATGATTTAGATATAGATTTTTTTCAAAATACTTTAGCTATTTTTACAACAAAATATAATATTACAAATACTGATAGAGCAAATAATTTAGAACTTGCTGCTGAAAAAATTGATGGAACGGTTCTTTCTCCAAATGAAATATTTTCTTATAATAAAACATTAGGTGCTCGAACGATTGAGAAAGGTTATACTGAAGCAAAAATCTATTCTAATGGTCAAGTTGTTGATGGAATTGGTGGTGGTATTTGTCAAATCTCTTCAACTTTATATGATACAGCTGTAATAGCTAATTTAGAGATTGTAGAAAGACACAATCATCAATTTATAACATCTTATCTCCCAGCTGGAAAAGATGCAACAGTAGTATATGGTGCAAAAGATTTAAAATTTAAGAATACTAGATCTTACCCAATAAAAATAGTGTCAAAAGTTGAAAACGGTATTGTTACTTGTAAAATATTAGGATTAAAAGAAGATACTGAATATTCAGTAGATATAGAAACTGAAGTATTATCTACAACAGAGCCAGATACTCAATATGAACAA
>CAMZHI010000101.1 GCA_947306755.1 uncultured Clostridia bacterium
ATAATTGAACTATATATGTCAATTGCTCCAGTCGCCCTACGCTTACGCTCCGGTTTGCTGCCCATTGTTAAGGCTCTGCCTGTTACAATGGCAGTATGCAGTAGCTGCTCGCCTTACGCACTTCATTCTAAAATATATATTTATATGGCTGATTCTTATTTATTCTGTATTTTACAATATATTTAGTATTAATAATAACTATTAATTCTCATATTCAAACCATAAACCTTTTTTCTTTAAAGTGTTTATAGTATTTTGATGTTCTTCATATGTATTTGAAAAATACATATCTCCATTTTTATCTGCAACAAAATATAAGTATTTTTCACTAACTGGATTTAAAGCTGCAGTAATAGATTCCTCTGAAGGATTTGCAATTGGTCCCACTGGCAATTTACCATTCATATTTGGACCCCTAGTATTATATGCATTATATGTGTTTATTTCTTTAGCATATAAATCTCTGTCTCCCATATCTACTCGAATTCCATAATATGTTGTAACATCACTTCCTAAAGACATATTAGATCTGATTCTATTATAAATAACACTTGCTATTTTAGCTCTATCTTCACTCTTATTACCTTCAAGTTCAATAATAGAAGCTATTGTTAATAATTGATGTACAGTTATATTCTTGTTTGTCTCTCCATTTTGAGCATCTTGTCCTTCTTTTTTATATTTAGATAATACCTTACTCATTTGATCTAACATTTTTTCAAATATAGTTTTTACATCAACATCTTTATTTTCAAAACTATATGTATCTGGATATAAATACCCTTCTAATGGATAGTAAATGTTTTCATTTTGTATTGTTTTTGATAAAAACCAATATTTATCTATTAATGATGTAATATAGTCTTTATCTTTTAGTAAATTATATACATCATTTGATGTATTATTTGTTTTTTCTGCTATTGTTGATGCAATGTAACGCATATTTTTACCTTCTTTAAATGTAATAGTAACAGTTTCATCCATTACCTTTCCAGTTGTTAATGTATTTAGTACTACACTTAAAGAATCTTGCCCATTAAATAGATACTTTCCTGCTTGTAATCCTTTTATTTTATGTATTTTGATATATATTTTTGCTACTAATTCATTTCTAATAACATTATTATTTTTTAGTGTTTTTACAATTTCTATAGTACTTGTACCACTTTTTATTTCTACAATTTTTTCTTCTTTACTATCTTTAATCTTAGGAGCTGTTGTACCTATTTTATACCATACCAAAAATGATATAATTCCAACTAAAGCTATTGCAAATATAATACCCAAAACAATATAAATTCTTTTTCTCATATTTATTTTCCTCTGTTAAATATTATTTCTATTCCACACTCTTTGAGAATTGGAACAACTTCAATTTTAAATCTTTCAAAATAGAAGTTTTCTTCTCCATTATATGAAATTTGTACATACATCTTATCATTTTTTATTGTTTCTTGCAATAGTGAATTTATAATATTTTGTCTTTTTTCAAAAGATGATATAGCTTCATTTGAAATGTCTTTATTTATAGAGTTTTCTTCTTTAAAAGCTTTAGATTCTTCTATAAAATCCTCTCTTTCATTTATGAAATTAGTTAAGTATTTCTTTTTTACATATCCAATAATTCCATCTTGTGTTCTAACTTTTGAATAACTACCTTCATCATTTATAAAAAATAACCAATTCCCCTTTTTAACATCATCAATTGATTTTGATGCAATGCTTTTATCTTCTTTTATTTTAATATTTTTATTTGCATATGCTTTTACTGATTTTCTATCAAGCATATCAATTGTAATAATATTTGTTTTTTCTATCTTTTCTATTTCATAATTATAAACAATTTTTAGTTCAGACATTGCTATATAAGTTTTGTTATCTTGTTCAACAATAATGTTTTTAACATCTACATTCGAATTATTTACTTTAATAGTCTGTTCATCTTTTTTTATAATAGCTAATTTTCTATCACTAGTTGTTATAATACAACCTGTGTCTTCTTCAGTATAAAGTGTTTCATCAAAAAATTTCTTGATATCTTCATAGCTCATATATATTTGGTTATTTTCGAAAAAAATGGGATTTGCTAATTTTTCAGTAATATTTTCATTGTTTAAAACTAATTGTGTCGTTTCACTATTTTTCTTTATTGGCTTATTTTTTATAGCAATAATTAATAATAAAATTAACACAATAACAAAGACTATTTTTTTGTAGCCTTTGTTATTGTGTTCTCTTTTTTTATTATTCTTAGTTTTTTTTATTATTTTTTGTGGCATTTATTTTTCTCCTACATTCTTCTAAATACACCAATAACTTTTCCTAAGATATTACAATCTGGAACTATTATTGGATCCATAGTAGAATTTTCTGGTTGCAAACGTATATGATCTTTTTCTTTATAGAAAGTTTTAACTGTTGCTTCATCTTCAATTAATGCAACAACAATTTCTCCATTTATTGCATCTGGTTGTTTTCTAACTAATATAAAATCTCCATCAAGAATTCCAGCTTCTATCATACTTTCTCCTCTAACTGTAAGCATAAAAGATTCTGAATTACCAACAAAATCTATTGGAATTGGGAATGTATCTGTAACATTTTCTACAGCCAAAATTGGCATTCCTGCAGTTATTTTTCCAACTAAAGGAACATCTATTAATTCTTTTTGAGAATAGAAATTCTTTTGTGTGTTTTCTATAGGCATACCATTACCACCTTTTAATAGTTTTAATGTTCTACCCTTTTTGTCTTCTTTTTTGATATAGCCTTTTCCTCTTAATTTTGCTAAATAGCCATGTACTGTAGCTGTTGAACTTAAACCAACTGCTTTTCCAATTTCTCTAACTGATGGTGGATATCCATCTTCTTTAATCTTTTTTTCAATGAATTTTAAAATTGCTTTTTCTCTTTTATTTAGTTCTTCTTTTTTCTTTCTCATAGCAAAT
>CAMZHI010000102.1 GCA_947306755.1 uncultured Clostridia bacterium
ACATCCAGCAATCAGTATATACTAAACTTAATTTTAATTCTTTTATATCTTGTTTCATTTTTTCGTTCATAATATTAGAAGTTATATATATTACTGGTTTTCTATTGATTTGTTTCATTTTTAAAGCAACTTCTTTAATTGTTCTTTCAAAATCAACGCCACTTTTTAAATATGCATAATTCCAATATTCATCTTCAATTACATCACTATAATAAATATCATAGTTGTCACTTTTTATAACATCAGAAAAAAATAAATTTAAATTCCCATTAAGATGTAAATTAATCATTTCTTCCATTTGTATTGTTTCCTTTCATTATTATGTAAAATTATTGATTTTTCTATTTTTATATATTTTGCTTGCTTTATTTAACATTCTAATTTGATCTTTGTCAGTCAATAATTGTCTTGCTTCTTTGATATTCACCCATTTTATATTTATAGATTCATTAGATATTTTAAAATCTTTTTTATTTACTATAAATAAAAAATGTATATCATAATGATAGTGTTCAGGCTCTTTTTTTGCTTTATTTTCTGGAATCCAATGTACTTCAGTATCAAAAATTTTTCCACCTAAATCATCATATTCTGTAATTCCACTTTCTTCAGCAACTTCCCTTTTAGCTACATTTAATGTATTAGTTTCGCCATCACTATGGCCACCAAAAAACAACCATTTTTTAAGGGTTTTGTGAAAATTGATTAAAATCTCACCATCCTCGTGCATAACTAATGCTCCTCCAGTTATATGTCCTTTTAAATTAGTTCTACTATAACAATTTTCATTTGTTTTTAAAAATTCTAAAATTTTTTTCTTATCTTCTATTTCCATTTCATCTTTTGGTGTATATTCTTCTAATTCTTTAATTAAATCAAATTCCATTCTTTATTCCTCCATATACTTAGAATTATATTAAAAAATGCTAAATTAGTAAAGTGTTTTTATATTTTTCATTTAATAAATTCATTGTTTTTTATTAACTTCCCAGTTCACACATCAAAAGTTTTAAACACATCCCCTGAAATATCTATAATATCCTTTATCGGTATTGTTGTTTTATTTTCTAAAATAATATTTTGATTATATAAATCAATTTTTTTAACGACTCCTTTAACTGTTATATATGCTCCGCCATTCTTTATTAAATCAGGAATGAAATATGTAAAAATAACTTCAGATTTTCTATGTAATTGTTTTGTAAGTATATGTATTTTTGCATCTAATGTACTTTTTAATTCATCACCTATGTCTATTCTAGAGCCTACAACTCTAGCTGTTTCTGTAACTAAATCTTCATATCCGAGTTAGTGCTGCAAAAGGAGCAAATTGGCTAGACCTGGCATATAAAGACATCGGTGGATGTTTTTTAGATTTATAATGGTCCAAATTTATTATATCATCATATTTATGGTCATATTTTAACTTCATTATCCTTTATGTCCTCCTATCTGTCCATTTCTTTCAATAGTTGTCCCACCCTGTACAAAATTCATGCCTTTTAATATTGCATTTTTTCCATATTTATATTTAATATTAAGTACAGCTTTTTGTAATGATTTTTCTTTTCTTTCTTGTTCTCTTTGTTTCGCAATTAAGTTATAGTCAATAAACATGTTCATCTGCTCAAAAACTTGTATATCTTTATAATTATCTTCATTTACAACATCACAAGCAGTTAAACTTAATCTCCTAGTAAATAAATTTTTATTTATAATTTTATCATATAATTCTATAAATTTATCTGAAATAATTTTAGTTGATGCAGTTTTATGGTCTATATTGATTGTTCCATGCGCATGTTTGGGCACTTCTCTACCATAAAAATCCAATTTAATTTCACCATCATAATTATTTTTTAAGTTACTTACATCATATCCAATTTCTAATACCAGCTTACTTGTTATTAAATTTTTATTAACTAAATCAAGTGATAAAAGCTCTGCCATTTCTTTTATTATTAATCTTGTTTTCTCATAATTATATGGTTCTTTTAATACTTGTCCTGAACTTAAACTATTTGATACTGGTTTATATGATTTGGCACTTTCAATTGTACAGGGCTCATAACCCCAAGCGTGGTCTATAAGTAATTCTGCATTTATGCCAAATAATTTAAATAATTTTTCATCATTTTTAATAGATTGTCTTGCAACATCTCCCATTGTAAACATACCATTTTTTTCTAATTTTTGAGATATTCCTTTCCCAACTCTCCAAAAATCAGTTAAAGGTCTATGGCTCCACAAAAATTTTCTATAAGAAATTTCATCAAGCCCTGCAATTCTTACTCCATATTTATCAGCATCTACATGTTTTGCGACAATATCCATTGCAACTTTTGCAAGGTACATATTTGTACCAATCCCTACTGTTGCTGTAATTCCTGTTTCATTTAAAACATCTTGAATAACTTTTGTTGCAAGCTCTCTAGGAGTACAATTATATGATTGAAGATAATGTGTAATATCTATAAAAACCTCATCTATTGAATAAACATATATATCCTCCATAGAAAACCATTTTAAATAAATATTTACAATTTTTGTACTATACTCCATATAATATTTCATTCTAGGTGGTGCAACAATATAAGCTAGTTCTAAATCATTATTATTTCTTAAGGCTATGTCATCATAACTTGTACAAGTAAATGTATGATTCGGACTGTTTAACTTTCTTTGTAGGTTTATCTCTTTTACTTTTTGTACTACTTCATATAACCTTGCTCTACCTGGTATTCCATACTGTTTTAAAGATGGACTTACTGCCAAACATATTGTTTTTTCTGTTCGACTACTATCTGCAACTACTAAATTTGTTGTTAATGGATTTAATCCTCTTTCCCTACATTCAACAGAAGCATAAAAGCTCTTTAAATCAATAGCTATGTATATATGCTCATAGTTAATATTCTGGCTA
>CAMZHI010000103.1 GCA_947306755.1 uncultured Clostridia bacterium
AACTGATATTATACTAATATTTTCATTAGAAATTGTTTCATTATATTCTTCATTTATTTTGTTTATGATATTTTGTTTTTCATCTTCAGAAATTTCTGTTGAAATTATTTCTAATGCATTATTAAATCTTTCAACCTTTTGAATTTTTACTTTTCTATTTGTAAGTACTTCTTTCGCAATATTTTCTACTTTTGATATATCAAATGTAGATGTTGCAGAGATTTCAAATTGCTGTCTATTTGAATAATTTAATTCTTTATTAAATCCTTTAAATTGATATACAATTGCTCCAACAATTATTATGAATAATGCAACTATACACAATAACTTATTTTTCATCAATATTTACTTCCTTTCCAATTAGCATATCTCTAGTTAAAATATAATTATATATAAAGCTAACTAACACACCCCAGAATAGAAACATTCCACAAGAAGATAATTTAGTAACTTTAACAAAGCTAAATACAATTGCAATTAAAATTATTGGAATAACCTTCATTATTTGAGATTTGAAAATGTTAATTAGTTTTGTATTTTCTTGCATTTTTAAGAAATCAACTACTATTAAATAATTAATAGCTACTATTATCGCTCCTGTAAATATAGCTTCAAGTGAAACAATAACATTGGTATATCTTATAATTAATAAATATAATGATAAAAATCCTATATTAGCAATTGCAGCAATGATACCTTTTGTTTTATATTTAACTATTAGTATTACTAAAAATATACCAAATATTATTCCTAGTGCAATATATATATTATTTAATTGGTTATTATTAATATCAGTTTGAATATATGTATTTTGTTTTATTTCATATTTTAGTGGTAAGGTTCCTGAATTTAGAATACGACTTATAGTTGCAACATTGTTAATTCTTTCTTTAAAACTATCTTCATCATCTGTTTGAGCATTCATTGTAAGTATTAATTCTCCATTTACAATAGGATCATCAAAGCTTGTAGTGAACATATCTTTATCATTAAAAGATAATACAACTTTTTTCTGAATGTTGTTCTTTTCTTCACTTTCTTTTTCTTCAGATGATGAATTAGCATCTACTTCATCTGTGTTATCAGATTTAACCTCAGCTTCAACTGTATTATCTGTTTCTGTATTCTCTGTGTTTTGAGTTTCAACTTCTTCTGTGTTTGTCTTATATTCACCTGAACTAATTTCTTTTAAAACTTTTTTACCGTTTTTGTCAAATTTAATTCTAAGATACATGTTAGATGTTTCATTGTTTGGAGTAACATATGAAGCTTTTTTAATATTATTATTGTTTACAAATACTTTTGAAGAATCTTCTGAATCTTTTATTTCAAAATTACCTATTTGTAATATATTACTTAAAATATAATCTGTATTACTGTTCTCTGGTAATTGCAAATATATTGCACCATTTTCAGTATTTTGACCTATAGTATAATCTTGCGCACCTAATAGTTTTAATCTCTTTTCAATTATTTTTTTTGAGTTAATATAATCTTCATAATTATTATTTAAATCAACTTCTTCTTTATTTTCTGTATCATCTTCATTGTTTTCAGAATTAGTATCAGTGTTTTCTGATTCATCATTTTCTTCTTTAGTTACTTCTAAAAGAACTTCCCTATACCCATCTAAATCTTTACTATATTGATACTTTTTTACTTGATTTACCATTCTATTTTCCTTTTGTTTATATATACCAACAAAAGAAATTAATACTATAGACAATATTACTAAAATTTCTGTAAAAAGTTTAAATTTATTATTTTTCAATTTGAATTCCTCCCCTATGCTTTTGTCTGGATAGTGCTTAAAATCAAGAATATATTGTTTTTTCTAAAATACTCTAATTTTAAACTTTCTCTATTTTAGCCTAAATAAGAAAAAATATCAATATTTTTTTAAAATTTTTTTATTTTTATGTTTTAATTTATAAATCTAAGCTCCTTGCTTTAACATGAATATTATACTTTAATTCCATTTTTTGAAATTATATACGTTTTTAATAATGCGGGCGATTAGAATCGCCCCTTGTATTTTTATAATATTATAGCAAAAAAGATATAATATTATTATTCAATAATCATTATATCTTTTTGATTTTTTATTTCCATAATATTTAAATTTTTATTTTTTACATTTTCTAGAAACCTATCTATCATACTATTGCGCATCTCTAAAATACAAATAATGTTTTCATTATATTCACTGTTTTTAATTGTAATATTATTTTTATTACAATAATACTGCAAAGATTGATAATTTGGATAATCCACTTCAATTTGAAACTCAGTGCCTGATTCTATCTTTGCTTTTTTGCAATTATCTATTGCACCTATTGTTGCACTAGAATATGCTCTAACTAACCCTCCTGTTCCAAGTAAAATCCCTCCAAAATATCTAGTAACAATTATTATAACATTACACAAATCATTTTTTTGCAGTAAATTTAGCATTGGAGCACCAGCTGTTCCAGAAGGCTCACCATCATCACTAGATTTTTCGTAAATCTCATTTTCATCATATACTCTATAAGCATAACAATTATGCCTTGCATCATGGAATCTTTTTTTATATTCTTTGATTATGCTTTCCGCTTCTTCTTTACCTTCTATATATATTAAATTTGCTATGAATTTTGATTTTTTCTCTACTATTTCATAAGTAGAATTTTCTGAAATTGTATACAACAAATTTTCCTCCGTTTAACTCATTTTTTCAATTGCTTTTTTCCTTAATTCTTTTCTTAGCATTAATCTATTTAGCTCTATTATTTCGTCATTAGCTTTTGTTTCTAATAGTTCTTCTAGATTTTGCATTAATTCTTTATTAGAAGCCATTAGATAGCTTTTACCTTCTTTTAGGCAAATTACATTCATTATCCATTTATCGCCTTTTTCGTT
>CAMZHI010000104.1 GCA_947306755.1 uncultured Clostridia bacterium
CCAGTTTCAACAATTGGAATTTGTTTTTTACATTCATTAACAAAGTATTCATATAAAGGAATTGCAATTTCGGGTTTTGCAGCATCTGAAAAAGATGGTCTATTACCACTTTTTTTACAATCACCATAAAGTGTGAATTGAGAAATGATTAAAAGCTCGCCATTAACATCTCTTAAAGCTAAATTCATTTTATCATTTTCATCAGTGAATACTCTTAAATTAATTAGTTTTCTTACTAAATAATCTGCATCTTGTATAGTATCAGATGTTTTTATTCCAAGTAAAACCAAAAAACCATTTCCAATCTTTCCAACTGTTTTTTTATCAACAACAACACTGGCATTTTTTACTCTTTGTATAACTAGTTTCATATTATATTTCTCCATTTCTAATTATTCACATTATAATTAAAGATAAAACTAAAACTGTTGAAAAACCAAGTATAACTGGGAAAAAGTTTTTCTTTATTATTTCTAGTATATTTACTTTGCTCATTTTTGAGGCTACAATTACTGATGCCGTAACAGGGGTTATAGCTCTTCCTAAAGCTCCTGCAATAATTATTAATTCTAAAACAATATTTAAATTAGAACCGTGTTGTCTGAGCAATATTTGGAACATATGGAGCAATAGAATATGTTGCAGCTATTCCTGATCCTGTTATTACACTTGTCATAAATGAAGTTAAGCTTGCAACAATTGGAGCAATAAAGTGACCTAACTTCATATTTGCAATTATTTTAAAAAGTTCAGATAAACCATCTATTAGTGTTAAACTATATGCAAATACTGAGGCAGAAACTATTAAAACAACACTTGAAAATCCACTTCCCATTCCATCAAAAAAATGTTTAGTATCATTAAAAGTATGTCTTTTATTTTTGCTATATAGAATGTTAAGTATAAAAGCCAATGCAAATCCAATAAAGTTAGCTGCAGTTATTGATATAGTTATATTAGAAACTAAAAATTTAGAAAATACTATTACTAAAATAAGTGGTATAATTGGAAGAAGAGCATATATTTTAGGAATATTTTCAGTATTTTCTATGGTTGGCATATTCTCTTTAGGAATACTAGAATCTGTTGAAGTCTTATTAAATAATATAAAAACCATGGACATGACAAATAGTAATATAAATACTATAGGTATTTGGTACTTAATGAAGAAATCTAAAAGATTAGTATATTTAGATATTTCATCTATTGAAATCACATAATTAGTAACAGGACATGACAAACCATAATCAACAGCACCACCTAAAACAATTGCTGAAACTGAAGTTGAGTTATCTATACCAATATTAATTAATATTGGATATAAAAATGTCATTAATAGTGTAACTACTCCAAGATGACTTGGTATAAATAATTTAAGTACAGCAACTAAAAAAATAGTAAATACAATAATAATTTTTTTTCTTTTTATTTTTTTCAGAGGTTTTGATATGAGTTGTACTAATAAATCTATTGCTTGTATATGTTCCATATATTTAATAAAACCTATAACTGACATTAATAAAATTCCTATTTTTACAGTCTGATTTGAAAAATCTCTAACTATATATTCAAAAATGTCTATTATATTATTTCCACTTGAATTTTCAGTTAGTACAGAATTTCCTGTATATAATGTATAAATAAGCATTATAAAAAAACTCATAGAAAATAAAATCATTACAGTATTATATTTTTTACTAATAAGAAATATCATAAGAAAAACAATTAATAGTGTTAGAATTATTTTTAATAATATCATAATATTCTCCTAAAAATTTATTAATGTGATTTTACCAAAAACGAAAATATCTGTCAAACTAAAATGTAAAAGTTTACATAAAACTATTGACAAATAATATGTTATTGTGATAAAATAAAAAATACTTTAAGAGTATATCTAAGAGAGTTCGAGCGATATAGGATAACTAAAAATAAAAAATAGTTATTTACACTTTGGAGTAGATTTATATTATAGTCTTACAGAGGAGTCTTAAATGATTCTTTTGTGAGGCTTTTTTTAGATTTTTAAAATACAATAAATAGAAAGAGAGAGTGATTAAAAATGAAAGTAATAGAAGTAAAGAATTTAAGTAAAAGTTTTAAAGTGAAAATTAAAGAAAAAGGGTTTAAAGGAAGCTTAAAATCAATTATTAAACCTAAATATAAAATTATCAAGGCAGTAAATGATATAAGTTTTGATGTAGAAGAAGGTGAAATAATAGCATTTATTGGCCCAAATGGTGCAGGAAAAAGTACAACAATTAAAATGCTAACAGGTATTTTATATAAAAATGAAGGAGATATAAAAGTACTAAATTTAGATCCAAGTAAAGATAGAAAAAAATTAGCATATAAAATAGGAACTGTATTTGGACAAAAAGAACAGCTTTGGATGCATTTAACTCCAATGGATAATTTTAAGTTTTTTGCTGCAATTTATGATATTCCAGAAAAAGAAGCAGAAGAGAGAATTGAAGAATTATCAAATCTTTTTGAAATGGAAAGCTTTATAAATACACCTGTAAGAAATTTAAGTTTAGGTCAAAGAATACGCTCGGAAATAGTGGCAAGTTTAATACATAAGCCAAAGATTTTATTCTTAGATGAACCAACTATTGGATTAGACCCTGTTGTAAAAGAAAATATAAGAAAATTAATTAAAAAGATGAACAAGGAATATAATACTACAATTTTTTTAACAAGCCATGATGTGTTAGACATTGAAAAATTATGCAAAAGAGTCATAATTGTAAATAACGGTAAAATTGTTATGGATGATACTATGAACAATTTGAAATATCACTATTTAAATAAAAAAATTGTAGAAGTAAAATCTAAAGAAAAAATTGATTTCAATGATGAAGATGGAATTACAATTTTAAAAGAAAAAGAAACAAA
>CAMZHI010000105.1 GCA_947306755.1 uncultured Clostridia bacterium
TGTATCTAAATTATATATTTTAGCATTTAAGATTCCTAGCATAAACGGAGAATGTGTTGCTATTATAAATTGAATTCCTAAGTATCTGGCCATTTTGTTTATTTCTTCTGCAAGTTTTACTTGATTTTGAGGAGATAATGAAACCTCTGGTTCATCTAACAAGTATAACCTATCTGGCTCTAAAACATCCTCTAAAATCTGCATTGTTGTTTCTCCATTAGAATATTTTTCTTGTGCAAATTGAAATCTTTCAAATTGAGCTTGTCCTTCATCTGTCTTTATGAACTCTTTTGCTTTTTCTACTCCTATCTCTCTTGCTAAGTTTGAATTAATACTTTCTTGTAATACATTATCTTGCTCAATTTTTCTTATTTCATAGAGTATTTCTTCACTTTTTATATATCTGCTATTTTCTGGTATTTTACTAATTTGCTTACCATTTTCGGTTTCACCTAATTCATATGTGCATTTTGAAACAAAATCTTCAAAATATGGGATTGTTCCAACAATTTCTGGGTTGTTTCTTTCTTTCCCTTTTAAATTTAATTTGTGTGCAATTATATTTAATATAGTTGACTTTCCTGAGCCATTATTTCCATATAAAACAGTTATATTATCAAATAAAAATATATCTGGATCCTTATTTTTTAATATATTATAAGGATATATATTTGAATTTTTATTTACGCTATTGCATAATCTAAATAACTCTAAGTATATCATCATTTTTTCTCCTATTTTATTTAAAACTTCAATTCTTTCTTTTTTGACTCTTACTATAATTTTTTATAAAATATATTTTTTTATCATCACATTTTTCAGGTATAAATCCCTTTTTTATGTATGTTTTTATATTTTTATACATATTTTTTCCTGTTGCTGTTCTTTCAAATTCAACATTTTCTTCTTTAAACCAATCTGAAATATTTTCATAAAGTATATTAGATAACATTCCTCTTTTTCTTTTTCCATATGAATCTATTACTTCATTTTTTCTGCCTCTGTAAGAATCATCTATATAGGCAAAATTTCTCCATCCTTCAAGTCTATCTTTTTCTTTTCTAACCTGTGCTGTTTGAAATGCAATAACTCTATTTTCATTTAATAATAAATAATACCTTGTTTTTTTATCATTATCAATATACTTTATTGAATTAATTGCAAAATCTATTCTTTCATTTATGTCCTTTTCTAAATATTTCAAATCTTCAGTGGATAAATATTTTTTATAATTACAGATGTAATTTGATTTTTTCTTATAAGATTCGTTTGCTAAGTTGAATTTTTGTACTACAAATACATCTATTGCAAATCTTTCTATTAATTGTTTTAATTGATTAAATAAATCATTATTATAATTATTCAATATTTCTATTTTAAACATATATTTTTGTCTTTCTTATTCAAAACTTTCTTCATCCAATAATGGAATAATCTCTAATCCTATTTCTTCATAAGGATGTACTTCCTTTAATTTTGAAATAACACGTTTAACATCATTTATGTCACAAACAAATTCTAATTTTTCTTCTTCAACATATTCGATTTTGTTCTTTTCTCCAATATATGGATTAGCTTGATTATTTGGTTTAAATGTTCCAATACATTTGGTTATTTCGGAACAATGTGTATAGTTTCCTATATTTCCTGCTCCAGCTTGAAATACTGCCTCTCTTACTTTTTCAACATTATCTATAGGAATTGGAACACATACTTTTACTTTTTTAATATCACAAATCATTTTTGTCCTCCATCTTTTATGATAGCTTTACCCCTTTGCATTGCATGAATATCCTTTATTAAGCTCTACTGTTTTACCTGTTATTGCAGATTCTTTTATTGCATTTAAAATCTTTTGATTTTCTATTGCATCTTCTATATTAGATGCTTTCTCAAGTAATTCAATATCATTATTCTCTACAGCAGATAGTATTTGTTTTGCATAGTATATAAAAGAACCTTTAAATATCGAAATTTTATTATCTTTTTCTTCCTGTGTTACACCATCTACATGAATTATTTGCTGTTTTCCTTGACTATCTTTAAAATATCCTATTAATTTATTCTCTAAGTTAAAATGTAATTCTCCTTTTTCTCCGTATATTGAAAATTCGAATTCATTTTTACCTATAGCACTACATGTAGCAGATAAATTTACTGTTATATTATCTTGAAAATTAATACTAGAACTAAAAAATGAACATGCTGTTACTTCTTTTATTTCTCCATCATAAGATTTTCTTTTTGGAATAACAACATCCATATTACCTTGTACTGTTATTACTTCTTTACCTAGCCAAAATCTTACCAAATCAACTAAGTGGCTTCCCATTGCAAGCCTAACACCGCCACCTTCTTCATCTTCCAAGCTCCATGTCCATTTCATATCTTTATTTGAAAATCCCGTACTTTGTTGATGTATTTTAATATAATATAATCTTCCAAGTGTGCCTTGTTCGATGATTTCTTTAACTTTTGCTAAATATGGATTAAATCTTAATTGATGATTTATGATATTAATTTTATTACTATTTTTTATAAGTTGGCTTAGTTCATATGCTTGGTCTATTGTAAGAGTAGCTGGTTTTTCTAATATCATATTTTTTCCCGCTTCTATACAATATTTAGCATATTCATAATGATATTTGTTTGGTGCAGTAATACACACTAAATCTATATCTTTTAAATCTATAAGTTCTTTGTAGTCTTTACAAGCTAATTTTATTTTATATTCTTTAGCAAATTCTTCTGCTCTTTCTTTTGAACTTCCACTTATAGCAATAACATTTGCATTTTCCATTTGATTAACTGTGTATAAATAGGTTCTTATACCTACTCCTGTTCCTATTATTCCAATATTAACCAACTTATTATCCTCCTAT
>CAMZHI010000106.1 GCA_947306755.1 uncultured Clostridia bacterium
GCAAATATGCATAGCCAATTGCTCCTCCATATGCATCAATATCAACATTTCCTCTCCCTGATGTGATGATTATCATTTTTTTATGGTCCTTTCTTAAAGCACTTTAGGTTATTATTTAAATACTTTTTAAGCATTTTTTATTTCTTCATTTTCCATTCCGAGTTTCCTCCTCGGGATTATTTATAAATTCAAGCCATTTATATAATTTTTCTTGTTTATTTTCTTTATTGTTTTTGGCTTTATTTAACGAAATTATATATAGTTCTAAAACATTTGTCAAGATGACTTTATCATATAACAGGGTAATTTCATCGAATATTACAAAATTGTAACATTTGTAATAAATTAGATTAAATGTAGAAATTATGAAATATAGAGTGAATGTAGAGGAGCGACGGCCTAAGGCACCCCGCAATAATAAATGATTTGAATAATTCCAAAATATATAATACACAGAAATAAATATATAATTTAAGATAAAGTTTTATTAACCTATTGATATATATTTGTATAACAATTATTATATATATATATGATTTATTTTCAATTCTCTATATTTCTATTATTTCTCCTACAATCTGTCTCGTTACAATTTTGTAATAATCGATGAAATTACCCTAATCATATAATTCTTTAAACTTCAAGGAAAAATCCATCGACATTTAGTCTAGTGACGTTAAAATTTTCTGAGGATATTATGGAAAAAGGAATATAATAATTTGCTTGAAAATTTGAATAAAATTGATTTTGAGAAATGATAAAAATGGTTAGAATTGAATTTAAAAGGAAATATATGTTTTTTAAATTAAGAAAACCAAAAAATCTATTAATTGCACAAATTTTAATATCTTAGAAAGAGCTGATTTGATAAAACCAGCTCTTTCTATGATTGGCGGAAGTTATAACTTCCCTTTTTAATGGGGGGAACACTTATCTCTTATCTTTGAAATCTAATCTGGTATATTTCACTCATACCGTAGTAATTCTCTAATCGCACTGTATAATAAGTACTCCAATCCGTGATATGATGAAATTCATCTATAAATTTCATCATATCATCTTCGTTGTAAAAATATACTATAATCACTTTATAATCTTGTAGTTGCTCCTTATATGTCTCAAAATTAGGTTTGGATGTTTCAATCCACCGGTACTGATACTCTCCTACACAGTGTCTACGTCCACTTCCTTTTTTTTTCACTTTTGCAGGTATTTTATACCTTTTACATGCAGTTATAAAATCTTTTCCTGCATTATTTATGATTTGATTATATACGAAATAAAGATTAAGTGTTATCATTTTTGTTATCCTCCTGTAAAGCTGTTCCCCCCCTTTTTATGCTTGGAACATTATGCGCTGTTCCTGGCGCTTATACTATATATTATATCATATTTTAAGCGATTTAGCAAATTGTACATTCATAAAAACTTCGCTTGTATGTATAATGCAACTGCACATACTTTTTTTAGATTAGAACTTAACCCTACCCCTCAACTATGTATTGCTATTTATATTTGCTATATTCAAGCGAACAAACTAAAGTTTTTGATTTTTGTTTAAATTCAAAGTTAATTAATATATCTTTTTTTTTTCGCAATATACTTTTACTATGTTCTCCATTTCATCTTTGGTTTTTATATATATTAAATTAGCAATAAATTTTGACTTTTTTTCTACTAATTCATAAGTAGAGTTTTCTAAAATTGTGTTGTACATTTTTCTCTATTTATATTGTTTTTTATAATAACTATGTACCCTCCTATATTTTTCATATATGAGTTGGTTAAATTAATTATTATTACATATTAGTTTTATTAATAATTATTTCATTCTTTATTATTTTAATTTTTCTATCTCTTCTTTGGTTAATCCTGTAATCTCCACAATTTGTTCAACTGATATACCTAGTTTTAATAGCTTTTTTTGCTATTTCGTTTTTTGTTTTTGTACTACCTTCTTCAATTCCAACTTTTAAACCTTTATCATATCCAGCAAGCATTATAGCATGTTGATCCATACGGTATTTTTCTCTTAATTCTGTTAATCTTCTTTCTCTTTCATCTTGACTTATTGTTTCTAAAACTTTTTTAGCATTTTTTCTTCATTTCCCATTCCGAGTTTCCTCCTCTGGATTATTAATAAACTGAAGCCAATTATATAATTCTTCTTGTTGATTTTCTTTACTATTTTTGGCTTTCTTTAATGAAATTATATAAAGTTCTAGAACATTTGTCAAGACAAGTTTTGGGTACTTTTCTTCTCGTATTTTCCATTTTGTTGTATATTCTGGAATTTTCTTTAAGGTTTCTAAATCATAATCTGTTATTAGTATAACAATACATCTTTTTAGTTTTTCGTAATCTTCTCCAGCTTCTATTGTTTGAATATACGTTATTTCTTCATTTCCAACATGTCCAAAAATTCTCTTAAACACATAGTCATTTTTTGGATCTAGTAAATTAGCTATATTTATCACTTCTTTCTCTTGATTTTTGTTTAATTAAAACTTATAAATAATATTTTATAAAACTAATAACATTTGAAACTAAAAATCAATTTAACATAATGATTTTATCATATAATTATTAAAACTTCAAGAAAATCTTATCGACATAAAAAGACATCATTCGACCTGTAAGGTTTATGATGTCTTTAATTATTTTTCTTCATCTAACTATATATTGTTTTTTATTCTCTCAATTATTTCCTTATAGTTTGCATTATTTTTTTCAACATCATCAGTTTCTTCAATAATACTACTTGATATATAACCCAAGAAATGAAAGTTGAATTCCATAAATTCTGTTAAACTTTCAAAATATTTTGTTATCAGATCAATAGCTACTTTATTTTCTTCTTCACTCAACA
>CAMZHI010000107.1 GCA_947306755.1 uncultured Clostridia bacterium
ATTTCATCTTCAACTTCTTGCTTTATTTGCAAATAATCTTTATTTGACATTTCTTCTACACTGTTTTTAAAATCAATTAGTTTTTCTTCTAAATTCATCCAGCTTCTCACCTCTCACATCTCACATCAAATAATTGTTATAAGTGGTAATTTATTGTTCATCCTAATTTTATCTATTTTCTCTTTTAGTTCAGCATAAATACCTTTACTAATTACTAATATTCCTATATTTGCATCTTTTGTAATCTCATTAATCTTTTTTTCAATTTCTATTTTTTCTTTTAAAGTTATAGCTTCACATCCAGCTAGTTTTAGTCCAACTTCTAATTCTTGATTATCAGTAATACAGTATATCTTCATTTTTACACTTCCTAATTTTTTTTAAAGATTGCCTTATAATATATATTTTCTCATTCCGTTTGGTGTCGCAATTTCCTTATGATCAATTATATAATAAATTATATAATTGATCAGTAACCATCAAACCTTACTAATTATCATTATAGCAATGATTAGTCCGTAAATTGCGATACCTTCTGCTAGACCTGCAAAAATTACAGTTTTTCCAAGTAGGCTTGGGTTTTCGCTAATTGCTCCTACTGCACTTGATGCAACTACTGCAACTGCAATACCAGATCCAATTGCAGATAAACCAATTGCTAAAGCTGCTGCAATTAGTCCTACTCCAGATGAACTTTTTGTTTCTTCATTTGTTGACACTTCTGATTTATTATTACTTGAAACCACCTCATTTGCTGCATACACACCAGTTGTAATTAATACTGCTCCTATAAAAATTAAAATTACCAAAATAATTGCTTTTTTTGACATTTTTTTATCCTCCATAAATATTAATCTTGTTCTCACATCCAACCTTTAGTTGTCAAATAGGTCCGTCCCCATTGACAACTGAGTTTTTAATGACTTGTATTCTTCTCCGCTTCCATCATAAAATCTGCTAAATAACTCATAATATTCTAGCCTTAATGTTTGTATTCCTACTATTAACCCTTCTAAAACAATAACTACAATATTTCCAATAAATGCGATTAAAAAGTTTCCTGCTCCGCTTGTCATATCTGCTAATAAATATACAGCCATACATAATCCTGCATGATTTATTGCAAAAGCAGCTAATCTTAAAAATGAGATTGTATTGCTTAAAAATGAAAGAAGCATTTCAATAATTTCAAATATTTTTTCCACAAAAGGAACTGATTCTTTACTTTTCTGTTTTTGTATAAAACTCATAATTTTATCATTAAATAGTATTATTAGCACAAGTATTAGTGAAACAATAATTGCTGTATTAAGTGAGACTATCATTTTGCCTTTTATATAATAATACCCTACACATAATAAAACAAATGTGTATAATAAAATACCAACAATTCCGTTTTGGTCTAAGAATACTCTTTTTAAATCTTTATTTTTAACTCCATTTACCACATTTAAAATCATTGCTAAAAATATAAAAATTGTTCCAACAATTATTCCATATAGTAGCATTGTTGTAATACTATCCATTGGGCTAATTATTAAAGGTTTAATTATATCTTCTTTTCCAAATACACTTCCATATAGTATTCCAAAAATTATTGATGAAATTCCACCAGCAGAAAGTATTGCTCCATATACCTTTTGTTTTCTTAATAGTAAAATTATTCCGAACTAGTAAAAATACCATTCCATGCCCTACATCTCCAAACATAAAACCAAACATTATAAATGTTGTTAATGCAACAAACCATGTTGGATCAATTTCACCTTTTTTAGGCATTCCATACATTTTAACTAAATATTCAAATGGTTTTAAAAACCTATTGTTTACTAGTTTTGTAGGTGGATTTTCATCATCTTTTATAACATAGTCAATACCTTCTATTTGTTTAAGTTTATTTTCAAATTTGTTTAGCTCATTTTCTGGAACCCATACTACAGTATAAAAAATATTATTTTGATCATGAACAATATATTTTTTTATGTTATTTATCTTATCATATGTTTGTAATTCTCTATAATATCCTAAAATCTCTGTTTCTGCAGTTCTTTTAATTTTATCTATTTTTTGATTTATTTCATTAGTACTAAAATCTCTTTGACTAATATTATCTCTTAATGTTTTAAGATATTCTCTTGGTGTTTTTACTAAATCATTAGGTAATAGCTTTCTTTCAAACTTTTGAATATTAAACAAACCATCAATATTTCCAATATATTGCTCAGTTGTAAAGTACATTATCCAAACTAAATCTTTTTCTTCTCGTATTTCAAACATAATAGCATTTATATTGTCTATTTGTTTTTTTATTTCTTCAAGATTCTTTTTTGGAATACTTCCATATCTAAATTTAACATATTCTAGATCATAAAGTTTTTTAATATCTATATCTATTTCTTGTAATTTGGAAATTTCTTTATAGATTTTTTTGTATTCTTGATTTTCTTTTTCGTTATTTTCTATTATTTTTAGGCATTCTTCATACGATGGTTCTAATTTATCAATTTTATTTGAAATGTAATCAATAGTATTTTCTAGTAAATTCATATTGTAGTCTTTTGTATATTGAATTCCAAGTTTATTAAAAAGGTTCTCACACCTTTTTAATGCTTCTTTGATTTTGTAATTATATTCAAAATATTCAATTTTCCATCCTTTATTGTATATCTTTTTGGCATCTTCTATTTGTACATCACTTTGGAATAAACAATTAGCAAGAAATTCATCTAAAATTTTGCTATCACCTTTAATTCCAAGCAATTTCATTTTTTCTATTGCCATTTTATCTTATCCTTTCTTGTGGGGGACATCGTTACCGGTTCTTTTTGTCCCCTTAAAATCTAAATCAAATCAAAAACGAGTATTGCA
>CAMZHI010000108.1 GCA_947306755.1 uncultured Clostridia bacterium
AAAATACAAGAAGAAATGCCTGAGATTAATAATGAAAGAGCAGAAATAATAGATTATGGATTACACTTAATAATAGGAGAATTGCCAAAGAATTTTATAATTTTAGGTATAGCTTATATTTTGGGGATTTTTAAGCTTACTTTGTTAACTGTAATTTTATTATTACCATATAGATCAGTTTCTGGCGGATTTCATTTAAAAACACATTTGGGATGTATTATTGGAACAACACTTATTTACTGTGGCATAGCAAAAATATCGTGTTATATCATTTTTTACAACCAAATTTTAAAATATATAATTACATTATCAGTCTGGGTTTTTGGAGTGATAATGATTCATTTGTATGCACCAGCAGATACGGAAAATGTTCCGATATTATCACAAAAAGAGAGAAAAAATAAAAAAATATTATCATACATATTTTTAAGTATAGCATTAATTGCTTCTTGTATAATACAAAATAGAATAATTTCTAATATTTTATTATTAAGTCATATTGCTCAAACAATATGTATTACAAAACTCGCTTATAAGATTACAAAAAACAAATATGGTTATGAAGTTTATGAGATGTAAAAAAGAATACATAATCATATTAAAAGAAAGGAGGAATTATTATGTTAAAATTTTTAGCAAAATTAGCTGAAAAATATGCTAAATCAACTAATACTGCATGTCATATTTACTGGTTTATGCATCAACCCAAAATGCCTGCATCACTTGTAAAAAAAGATTAGTTATAAAAAAGACGTATTTGATTTTTAATCAAATACGTCTTGAATTATTATCTAATAATAGATTTCAATAGTTTGTTTAAAATAGATTTTGTCCTTTGTAGTAATCAAATTAACATTATTATTTCTATTTAATATTTGTTTTACCTCCCATAATCCCATACCAGTATGGTTTTCTTTACTAGTTTGCCCCTTTTCAAAAATTAACGAAGTATCTACATCTTTATTATTATATGAATTTTCTATTGATATAATTTGAGTGTTATTTCTTTGAGAATCTCTAAACATAATATTAACTTGTTTTTCCTTAGAATCTTTTGCTGCTTCTAAAGCATTATCTAAAAGAATACCAAGTATTCTGGAAAAATCATATATAGGCATTTTAAGTTTAGTTAAATCAAAAAAATATTCTAAATGAATTTCAACATTATTATCAGTAGCTTTTTTATATTTTGACATAAGTAAATTATATATGCCAGAGTTATTTATAAGCTCTGGATTTAATAAAGCTAATTCATTTACTCTTTCACAATCTTTTTCAAAATTTTTATAATATGTTTTTAATCCATTTAAATCATTATTTTGAATATATCCACCTATTATAAATACCATATTATCAAAATCATGTTTAAATGCTTTCACATTATCATATAAATATGAAAGTGTGGCATTATAATTTGTTGCATTTTCTAAATTTTTACTGGTAATTTGTAAATTTATAGCTTTAGATAAACTGTAAATATTGATAAAAAAATAAGCAAATAATGATATGAAGCTTAAAATAGATATCATTAAAGGAAGAATATCTGTATAAAAAGCTGTTATACACAATTGTATTGTTATTGTAAAAAAGGTAAATAATAGGTTGAATAGAAGAATTTTTTTAGTATCAAAATTAAGATCATCTATAATGTTTAATACAATTTTTCTATTCTGAATTATTTGAATAAGAAAAAATGAAATTGTATATATGAGGCTTAAATATATAAATTGATATATGGGAGTGTTTTGAGCAGTATAGATGGATATTTTAAAAATTATTAAAAGTGGTTTTAAGACTAATATTCCTATTAATGCAATTATTATCGTGGGGATAAAAATAGATAGAACAGTTTTAATCATATTTAAACTAAATATGATTTTAATAATTAAAAACATAATTATGTAGTTTAATATGATATTAAATGGAGAAGGGATGGAGTATTCAATTAATAAGGAAGAAGCAGAAATCAAAATAATATAGATATACTTCTGACGATTAGAGTATTCTATTTTTAATGTGCTTGTAAACAATAAAAAACCAATCCATGCTTCTAAAAAAATTGTTGGGGTATTGATTATTTTTGTTATTATCTCATTTTCACTTGTAAGTACATTCCAAATATTAGAAAATATTTCCATTTGAATTTACTCCTTTCATTAGTTCTTTTTTATATTTAGGTCCAATATCACATGTTGTATTATTCTTAAAATGTATAATATTAGATAGAGGTTCAAGTTTTTCAATATTGTTTATATTTGCAATAAAAGATTTATGGCATCTTACAAAATTGTTTGGTAATTTGTTTTGAAGTTTCGCAAAAGAGCTATATATTTCGTAATCCCTTGATGATGTGTGAAAAATAATTTTCATTCCATCACGTTTAATATATTGAATTTCATCTTCATTAATTATTGTATTTTTATTATCTAATTTAATATATTTATTGGGAGACTTTATATCATTTATGTCAGAAAAAAGTCTTAAAATAGTTTCTTCTAAACGCTCTTTTGTAATAGGCTTACAAATATAATCAAAGGTTTTACATTGATATGCTAAAAAAACAAATTCAGGATGTGCTGTTGCAAATATTATGTAGCAATCTTTATTATTTTCTCTTATTTTATTTGCAATATCTAATCCAGCAGATTTTGAACTTAACTGAATATCTAAAATTAAAACATCAACTGGATTACTTTTTATATAATATAATAATTCTTTTTCAGTAGGTGTTTTAAAAACTATCTCAGCATCTAAATCATTTTTTATAAATATAGATTCAAGCATAATAGAAATATGATTTAAAGTAGTTTGATTATCATCACATATAACAAATTTTA
>CAMZHI010000109.1 GCA_947306755.1 uncultured Clostridia bacterium
ATTTAGTAAAAAAACTTTAAACTTTTTCATAGTAAAATGTATTAGGCTGAAATAAGAAATATGTCAAAAAGGTCCGCCACATTGACATTATTGATATTAAAGCCAAATTGGTTATTGACTATTATTTTATAATACTATATAATAATATTATATAATAATTATAATTAAAGGAGGAATATATATGATAGGAAATGCTTTAATGGAAGTAGTATATCAATTGATAAAAGGAGAAAAAACAATAGCTGACATAGATATGATTTATTATTGTTATGATATTAACAAAACAGATACGCTTATTAATGATTTAACAACTGACCTAACGATGGAATTCATTAAAAATCAGCATAACTTAACCCTAGATAAAGTAAATGATACAGAAGAATTGAGTAAGTTTTTTGAATATCAAGAACAATATGAGAAACCTATTAAATTTTCAATTAAACCAATGGTATCAATTTTTATATCACAATTACAAGCTTTAGGAAAAATTAGTATGCAACCGTATCATCTTTCTGAAGGAGAAACAGTAGATGCAATTATAGTGGGACATGAAAATATAACTTCTGAAACTATGACATGTAGTGATTCAAATAGTATGTTTGATAAGAGATTTTTATTTAAAATAAATGACGAATATTATTATATTCAATCACCTCTTTATTGTCAACATAATTTTTGGTGTAAAGATCCAATAGAGTTTATTGCACGACAATTATACTGTAGTGTGGAAACAATGAAACTTTGGGCATATCAATTTGCAGATAATTTTAGAAAAGAGCATCAAGAAGATGGAGCTAAAGAACCTTATGATTTCCATTATGTAGGAACATTAAAATTATTATTCCCAGAATATAGTGATTCAATAAGTCAATTATGCGAGCAAATAAGAGATTTGTATTTTAACCCTATTGATGGAAAAAAGTTTTATACTTTTGAAGAAATTGAAGATAGACTAAGGAGATTAGTACAAGAGCATTCTGCAAGTGAAGTAGGAGAGGGATTAAAAGATATACCTGAAAGTGCAGTTAATGCTGCGAATACAGTTGTTAATCCAGAGAATAGATCTACAGACGAAATTGCTCAAGGAGATAGTAAATGATAAGTGTTGAATATAGTGAAGCTATTGCTGAAGTGCTAGATATACTAAAACATACAAATAAAAATGATGTTAATAGAATTCCATCAGATTTTATGGAGTTTTTAAATGCAAATACTTCAAAAACATATAAACCAAGTTTAGACCATACAAAAAAAATAAAAGATATGAAATTAAAAGTTAAGACAAAAGCAATATTAGCTATAATATATAAAAAATTTTGGTGTAATAGTAAAGAATTAGAACAATTTAATAGAATTCTTAAAGAAAATGATATAAAACGTGATGAAGAATTAAGGAAAAAATATAATCCAGATAATTTATTTAAATCAAAAAAATAAAGAATAACTAATCCTGTTTAACCGCACATCATTTTTAAAATTTTATGGTCCCCCCTTTAGGGATACCCACCATACGGATTTTAAAAACGATATGCTTGATACGGATTAGTTATTTTTTAATAAATGTGCAAAAAACACCCGGTCCCAATTTACCACACTAGTCTGTACATAAAACTATTCTATTTTCAAATATTAGTTTTAGAGTAGTTATAAATTCATCAATTTTATTATCAATTAGATGTAGATAGATTTTTTTTGGTATTAAATTTAATAAAGTATTCAGGGCTATATCACAATCAGAAAATGTAATATCTGATAAATATTTGGCATTTAATATATTAGAATCAGTTTTTATGATTTTTTTATTTTCATCAAGTAAAGTGGGAGAGCCATCGTTATATATTAAATGTACCAAATTAGTTTTACAATGTTCAGTATTAATATATATTCTTAATAAAGATACAAATTGATTATACTCTTTTTCAATTAGATATTGATTTACTGCAGAGTCAACTTGATTTTGCAATTGGTGTATATAATCGGAAAGTCTAAAAGTTATAACACCCTTTAGATATAGTTTATTGTTTTGTTCTAATAAATCAAAAAATAATTTGGATAGTTTTTCCTCTTTGCAAGCAATAGTCTCTCTATCTTCATAGTTTAAATCATCAAATTTTAGCAATATTTCTTTTTTTTCAGCTTGATTAAAATAAAAGTAATCAGTGGAAAGTATTCTACTTACTATATCTTTTTCATAGAGCTCTAATATCAAAAAAGAAAGAATTTCTGAAATATTGAATAAAAAAAATTTTAAATTTGAACCTTTATAATGAATAAATAGATTCTTAAAACTCTTAAATTTTTTACATGAGAAATAAACATCATCTAAATTATAGTCTTTAAGCATTTTTAGTAGATATTCTATTGCATTTTCATTATTTGTTTTAATACAAATAGTTTTCATATTTCACAATCCTTTCTTGTTTTTACTATATTATCTACTAAAAGCGTAAAACTTATACACTATATTATGCTAATGGAAAAATATTGTCACCTTTCAATTTGGGACCGGGTACTTTTTTTAATGAAAATAACTAATCCTGTTTAACCGCACATCATTTTTTAAATCCTATGGTACCCCCTTTAGGGATACCCACCATACGGATTAAAAAAAACGATGTGCTGACGCGGATTAGTTATTTTTTATAAAATGCCAAAAAGTACCCGGTCCCAATTTAAACAACAAAATCTAAAACAAATGTTTACAAATTGAATTTTTTATGATAGAATACAAATCGAGAACGAAAGTTTGGAGGTGAAACGATTTGAGTAGCCAGAATATTAACTATGAGCATATATACATAGCTATTGATTTAAAGAGCTTT
>CAMZHI010000110.1 GCA_947306755.1 uncultured Clostridia bacterium
CCAAATGAAAATTATTTTAATACTCCAATATAGGGTAAATTTCTATATTTTTGATTGTAGTCTAACCCAAATCCTATAACAAATTCATCTGGAATAGAAAATCCAACATAATCTACCTTTAAATCAATAAGTCTTCTTGAAGGTTTGCTAAGTAATGTACATAATTTTATAGATTTAGGATTATGGAATGTTAAATATCTCATTAAGTATTCTAAGGTTCTACCTGTATCAATTATATCTTCTATTATTATTACATTTTTTCCTTCTATAGAACCAGATAGGTCTTGTGTGATTTCAACTTTTCCAGTACTTTCCGTTCCTTCATAACTTTTAGCTTGTATGAATTCGAATTCAACACTATTTTTTATTCTTTTTGCAAGTTCAACCATAAATGTTGCAGCACCTTTTAATACCCCAACAAATACTAAATCTTCTTCTCCATAATCTTTCATAATTTGCTTTGCAAGTTCATTTAGTCTTTTTTCAATTTTTGCTTCACTTATTAATATATTAATATTATCCATATTTACTATCATTCCTTTCAAATACATAACTCTGGTTGGAAAAGAATTAAAGTCTGACACAGTCAAAATTGTAATTGTTTTTTAACCTTATCATATTTCCCTTTATCTTTAGGTTATTTATACCATAAAAAGCCATTTTTTTCAATATTTTTTCAAAACACTTGAAACTTTTTTTAATTTGTTATAATATAATGCTATTAGAATTGAAAGTTTAAAAAAATGAATTAAGAAAGGAGTTTTTATTATAAAGCGCCTGGACTATTTTTAAAATAGTTGACGAGGTCTAAGGTTATCGAAATATTCGGCGGATGCCTTAGTGGTATAGACTTTTACCATAGATTTAATAAAAAACAAATGGCAACATTTGAACAGAGGTTAAATTAAAAGTATAAACTTTCTTCTATTCAATATTTAAATGAGACGTTAGATGTTAGATGTGTGAACAAGGCAGTCTAAAGGATAATTTGCCTTCCTACTTCATACATCCGACTTCTGACCTCAAAAATAAAAAAAAGGAGAAATGAATTATGTGTGGAATTGTTGGATACATAGGTAGCCAAAAAGCTAGCCCTATTCTACTTGCTGGGCTTTCAAAATTAGAATACAGAGGTTATGACTCTGCTGGAATTGCAACTATAGAAAAAGATTCTATAAAAATTGCGAAAGATAAAGGTCGTGTAGAAAACCTTTATAATTTAGAAGAAACAAAAGAATTAGAAGGAACAATTGGTATTGCTCATACAAGATGGGCAACTCATGGAATACCTTCAAAGATAAACGCTCACCCTCATTTTGATATGACAGAATCATTTGCTGTTGTTCATAATGGAATTATTGAAAACTATATTGAATTAAAAAGATTTCTTGAAGAAAAAGGAATTAAATTTATATCAGACACAGATACAGAAGTTGTACCAAATTTAATAAATTACTTCTATACTCAAGAAACTGATAATTCAGATTTGAAGATTTTAAAAGCAGTTAAAAAAACTTGTGAAAAATTAATTGGTAGCTTTTCATTAGAAATACTATCAAAATATATGCCTGATAACATGATTGTTGTTAGAAAAGACAGTCCTTTAGTTATTGGTAAAGGTCATGGAGAAAACTATGTTGCATCAGATATTCCTGCAATATTAAGTTATACAAAAGATTTTTACTTACTAAATAATTTTGAATATGTAATGCTTTCACGAGATAATATCAAATTTTATGATAATAGCTTAAATGAAATAAATAAAGAAACTACTGTTATTACTTGGGATGCTATGGCTGCTGATAAAGGTGGATATGAAGATTATATGATAAAAGAAATTATGGAACAGCCTACAGCAGTTAGAGAAACAATTGGTTCAAGGATTGAAAATGGAAAATGCAATTTTTCAGAGTTGAACTTTTCAAAAGAATATTTAAGCTCATTAAATTTAATATATATAGTTGCTTGTGGTACTGCAATGCATGCAGGATTAGCTGTAAAAAATTCTATTGAAAAACTTTGTAAAATACCTGTAATAGTTGATATTGCTTCAGAATTTAGATATAGAAATCCTATAGTTAATGAAAAAACTTTATGTATTTTTGTTAGTCAATCTGGAGAAACAGCAGATACATTAGCTGCATTAAAACTATCAAAAGAGCATAATGCAAAAACACTTGCAGTAACAAATGTTATTGGAAGTTCAATTTCAAGAGAAGCAGATTATACAATATATACTCATGCTGGCCCTGAAATAGCTGTTGCCTCAACAAAAGCATATACTTCTCAAATCACATTGCTTACTTTACTTGCTTTATATTTTGCAGAAACCTTAGAAACAATTAATCAAGAAAAACTACAAGATGTTTTAAACGGTTTACTTGAACTACCTTCAAAAATAGAATCAATATTTAAAAATACAAATCAATTATCTCAAATTGCAAAAAATATTTTTAAAGAAAAAGATGTATTCTATATTGGTAGAGGTGTAGATTATGTTACTTCTATGGAAGCATCATTAAAATTAAAAGAAATTTCTTATATACATTCTGAAAGCTATGCAGCCGGAGAATTAAAACATGGTACAATTGCTTTAATTGAAAAGGGAATAAATGTTATTGGAATTGTTACAGAACCTAATTTAGTTAAGAAAACTGTTAGTAATATTGAAGAGCTTACTACTAGAGGTGCAATAACTACTGTTGTTGCAAATGAATCTACAGTAAAAGAAATAGATAAAACAATTTTTGATAATGTAATTGTTGTTCCTGAAACAATTAGTTACCTATCTCCTATTGTTTC
>CAMZHI010000111.1 GCA_947306755.1 uncultured Clostridia bacterium
CCCTATCTATCAAATAGTTTTTTATTATTAGTCTACTATTTGGGGTTCACTTCAAATTGCTAGTTTTTTTTGGTGCTCCCTCAAGGATTCGAACCTTGGACCCACCGGTTATGAGCCGGTTGCTCTGACCAACTGAGCTAAGGGAGCATTTATACAACATAAAAAAGTATATACTATTTCTATAAGTTTGTCAATAGTTTTTATAAATTTCCTTGAGATTTTTTTATCTTGCATTTTGAATGTGTTTATAGTAAAATAAAAGTACTATTGTGAGTAGTGCAGAATTAAAAAGATTTAAGAGGTGAAAATGTATTCTTTAGAAGATTTTGATAAAGCAAAAACTAAAATTTTAAAATATATTATATATAAAAGAAGAACAGAACAAGAAATAAGAAAAAAGTTTCAAAACGAATTTAATGAAGAAATGTTTGAAGATATTATAGATTATTTAAAAGAAGCAAAATATATTGATGATGAAGAATATATAGAGAAAATAGTAAATAATTTTAGAATATTAAAAAATTTATCAAATATAGAGTTAAAATTTAAATTGATATCAAAAGGATTAGAAAAAAATTTAATAGAGGATTATTTTTATGAAAACAGGGAAGAACTTGAAGAGTATGAAATTAAGTCTGCAATTAATATAATCATGAAAAAGAGTAGGGATTTGGAAAAAGAAGAAATAAAAATGTATTTATTAAAAAAAGGATATAGACAAAGTTCAATAAATTCTGCATTTGAAGATATTTGATTTTTTATATTGGTAAATTAATATATAACTTTTTTTCGCTCCTCGGCTCAATACGGTCTCTAGAGAGTGTAACATTTAATAAACCGAGCCTCTCGCTGCTCTTGCTTCGCAAGCCATCGCTTCCTCAGTTTATTAAATTAACACTCTCTAATGCGACCTCCAATCACATTCGTCGCTATAAAAATTTATATATTAATTTACCTTATAAAAAGGAAAGGAAAATTTTATGAAAAGAATTTTATTTTCAGCCTATTCAATGGATGTTGGTGGAATTGAAACAGCATTAATTACATTATTGAAAAATATCAAAGACAAATATGATATCACTTTAGTTTTAGAAAAGAAAGAAGGCATATTTTTAAGTGAAGTTCCAGAAAATATAAAAATAATAACATATAAGCCAAGTACTTTTAAAATAGTCTTAATTAGAAAAGCAATAAATTTCATAAAGCAACAGATTTTTAAATTAAGATATAAAAACAAATTTGATTTTTCTGCAAGTTTTGCAACATATAGTTATTCTTCCAGTTTTATAGCAAGAACAGTAAGTGAAAATTGCGCATTATGGGTACATAATGATTATTTGAACTTTTATGATGGAGATGTAAATAAGTATAAAAAATTTTTTGAAAAAGTAAAAGTTGAAAATTTCAAAAAGATTATCTTTGTATCTGAAAATGATAAAAATAATTTTATAAAACAATTTGAAAATCAAAAGGATAAATGTATAAAGTGCAATAATTTAATAGATTATAATAAAATAATTCAAAAATCAAAAGAACCCGCTTTAGGTTTTGAAGAAAGAGAAAATATTGTTACATTTATTAATTTAGGAAGACATAAAGAACCTCAGAAAAAACTAAGTAGAATTATAAGTGCAACCAAAAGATTAAATGAAGAAGGATATATTTTTAGAGTATTATTTATAGGTGATGGAGAAGATAGTGAGAATTATAAAAAACAAGCAGAGAAAATAAATAATATTGAATTTTTAGGTGCTAAGAAGAATCCATATCCATATTTAGCAAAATCTGATTGTTTACTTATGTCATCAGACTATGAAGGATATCCAGTTGTATTTATTGAAAGTATGATCTTAGGAAAGCCAATTATTACAACAGAAGTATCTGATAGTATTTTAGATGTAAAAGATAAATTTGGAATAGTTGTTGAGAAAAGCGAAGATGGAGTATATTCAGGAATGAAGGAATATTTAGATAAAGGATTTAATATGCAAAAATTTGATAGTAAAGAATATAATGATAAAATACTAAAAAAATTGGATGAGGTATTTTTCATTTGGGACAGTCCCCTATGAAAAATGTCCTAAATGAATAAGGAGTTTATATGATTAGTTTTATTATACCAAGTTATAATAGTGCCAATACTTTAAGAAGAACTATAGATTCTATAATAAATCAAACATCAAATATTGGATATGAAATTGTTATTATTGATGATGGTTCAACTGATAATACAGAACAAGTAATTAAATGCTATGAAAATAATGAAAAAATTAAATATTATAAAAAGGATAATTCTGGTGTTGCTGATACAAGAAATTATGGTGTTAAAATGGCTACAGGAGAATATATAATATTTGTTGATAGTGATGACTATATTTCTAAAAATCTGCTAAAAAACATTGAAACATATATATTACAGGGAATAGAATTGATAAAATGGAATGTAACTTTTGTAGACGAACAACAAAATGAAATTTCAAAACCTGAAAGTATTGCATTCGAAAAAACCACAGGAGAACAGGGCTTTAATAATTTATTTGGAAAGGATAATTTAATAGATTGTCTATGGAATTATGCTATAAAAAAAGAATTAATGATAGAATTTCCAAGTGGAACATATCATGAGGATTTTGCAACTATGCCACTTATTATATTAAATGCAAAATCATTTGTTTCGATAGATAAAAGAGAGTATTATTATGTACAAAGTAAAAATAGTATAATGAGAGAAAACAATAGTGAAAAAACAAGA
>CAMZHI010000112.1 GCA_947306755.1 uncultured Clostridia bacterium
AACAATATATCTGCTAATAAAAATATTAATATCTCTATAATTACTACATTATTTTTCATACCATTAATTACAGTTACCGCAGTTGTTGCCATTCCTAATAACATACCACTAAATACAGCAATAAAAGAGCTCATACTTTGCTTAACTATTTCTGTATCTGAGTTAGCATCAAGTTTAGGGTGTTTTATATTAATAATTAATCCCAAAATTGCACTAAATGTAGGAAATACAAAACTAGCCAAAGTAATAAATATTATATCTAAAATATTTATTTTAAAATATATAAAAAAGATTGTATCACATACTAATATTATTGGAATTGATATAATATTACTCGTCATAATTTTTGCTAGTAGTATTTTTTTGCTATGTACAGGTAAACTTTTTGTTATTTCAATGTTTTTACCTTCTAATGAAATCATAGATGATGTAATTGATGTCATAAAGCTCATAAATACAACTATACAAAAATAAATTTTTGAGATTTTTTGAGCTATTGTTTCAGCTGAAATTTCTAGTTCCATACCATTCAAAAATCCGTCAATCAACCCTTTAGAATTTACTACTAATCCTATAGTTGCTACAGTCATTAATACTAGTCCAAATCCTGCATTAATAATAAATACTGGAGATGAAAAAAATCTTTTTAATTCTTTAGTTATTAATGCTTTAAGTGGTGTCTTAACATTGTATTTATTGTTTTTTACTGTTATTTTTTTACTTATTCCTTTTTCAGAGGATTTTGAAGATATTTTAAAGTAAAATATGCTACCCAAATATATAAATAAGATTGCTGGAATAATACTAATTGCAAGTAAAATTATAAAGTTTGTAATGTCAAAGTTTATTATTAAACTATTAAATAATACTGCAGGGTAATATATCTTTTTAATTATATCATCAATATTAACTGCATTTTGTATTAAATATGAAATTAGTTTTTCCTTATTAAATGATAAATAAAAAATCCCTAATAATAATATTGTTGAAAGTATTACTTGTACCGCTTTTTTAGATTTGAATTTTGATGATATTCCTTTAATTATATAACCTATAATACATCCTATGAGTGTTGGAATAATTGGAGATATAATTATCATCAAAATTGAAATAATACAATAATACATATTTATTTTTGTATATATTCCATATACTATTACTGATGGAATTAAAAATAAAGAATTATACAGAAGCTGAAAAGTCATTAACTTTAAAGCTCTTATAAAGAAAATAGCTTTTTTAGTAATAGGTAATGAAAATAATAAATCATTATCTCTAGCTTCAAATAGAATTCCTTGAGATTTATATGCTCCTTCAAATATTGTTATTACTGCTGTTAATATAATAAAAATACTTAATAAAACATGTATTAACCCTAATGGTTCTAAAATCTCTGCCATTCCCCAAGCATATGTACCAATACAAAACATTAAAACAATAGCTAAAAAAATTGGAAAAATGATTTTGCTAATTTTAGAATCATTTTTTCGTTTTATTTTAAATAAATTCATGTCTTGTGACATAGTTGCTTTTATTAATGAGAATAATTTATTCATTTCAAAAGTTCATCCCTTTCTTAATTTTTAATTATTTTTTTCATCCAGTTCAAGGAACACTGTCTCAAGCGATTCATCACCTTTAACTTCATCCATACTTCCTACTTTAACAATTTTTCCGTTTTTAATAATTGCAACTCTTGTACATAGTTTTTCAGCAACCTCTAAAATATGTGTTGAGAAAAAGATAGTTTTTCCTTCTTGACACATTTTTTTCATAATTTCTTTTATATCAAAAACAGCTTTTGGGTCTAACCCTACAAAAGGCTCATCCATAATTAAAACATCCGGATTATGAGAAAGTGCAGCTATAATTGCGACTTTTTGCTTCATACCATGTGAAAATGAAGATATTTCATTATTTAGCTTATCTTTAATATCAAATATTTCAGCATATTTTTCAATTCTTTCTTTTCTTTCTTCTTTTGGTACTTCATACATATCACAAATAAAATTAATAAAACCTATTGCAGTCATATTTTCATATAAATCTGGATTATCTGGAACATATGCCATTTGTTTTTTGCATTCTATTGGATTTTTCTTAATTGATTGTCCATTAATTAGAATATCTCCTTCTTCAAAATCCAATATTCCCATAATTGCTTTTATTGTTGTTGTTTTTCCAGCCCCATTATGCCCTATAAATGCAAATATTTCTCCACTATTAATTGTTAAATTAACATTATCTACAGCTTTATTTTCGCCATTATATATTTTACTAAAATTTTTAATTTCAATCATAATATTGCCCTCTTTATTATTTTTTTATTACTGATTTTTCCATAATCCGTGTAAATTACAATATGCATAAACCGCTTCTATTTCATCACTTTCATCTATTAAAAATTCAACTTTAGGTAAATCTCCTGGTTTTAAAGCTTTTCTTTGATTTCCAGCTTTTGTTTGAATTGAAATCCATTCAATATAGTGGTCATCTTGCATAGGATGAGCAACATCTCCAACACTTACTGTAACCTTACTACCTTCTTTGACATAAACAGGTACATGTTTTTCTTTTGCCGCATCTACTTCTCCAGGTATTATTTCTACCATAGGCTCTCCACAACAAACAATATCCTTCTCATTTTTCTTAACTAGTGCAATAATATTAGAACATTTTTTACATCTTAAATATCTTTGCTCCATAATTTTTTCTCCTTCTCTTTTTGTTTAGATTATATCAAAAATCA
>CAMZHI010000113.1 GCA_947306755.1 uncultured Clostridia bacterium
CACGAAAAAAGATATACAATGCCGCCGTTGCTTCTCTACTACAATATAAATATCACTATGAATTATAATTTTAATTGAGGGATAAAAAATCCCCCATATTTGCATTTATTATCTGCAAATATGGGAGTTTTATGCATAAGATTTTTTGAGACATTTTGAGACATTTGAAATGAATCAAGACCTGTTTTCGGAAGGTGTCCCTAAAATGTTCTTGACAGAGGGAGAGGTTTTTTATATAATGCATATGAGGTGAAAGTTATGTTAAATTTGGTTGTATTTGCATCAGGTAATGGCTCTACTTTGCAGGCTATTATAGATGCTATTAATAATAATGAATTATCTGCTAGTATTAATTTGGTAGTTTCTAATAACAAAGATGCTTTTGCATTGGAAAGAGCCAAAAATAATAATATTGATACTTATATTATTAGTAATAAAGAATTTCAATCTCAAGATGAAGAATTATACGAAGTTCTTTCTAACTATAAAATTGATTTAATAGTTTTGGCTGGATATTTAAAAATGATTGGTCCTAAATTATTAAATAAATACACTATTATTAATACTCATCCTTCTTTACTACCTAAATATGGTGGAAAAGGAATGTATGGAATGAAGGTACATAAAGCAGTTGTTGAAGCAGGTGAAAAGATTTCTGGTGTGACTCTTCACTATGTCAATTCTGAATATGATAAAGGAAGTATTATTGCACAGACTAAAGTAGATGTTCTCCCTACTGATACAGCAGAAGATGTTTCTGCCAAAGTACAAGCTGTAGAAAAGATTCAGCTTGTAAATGAATTAAAAAAATTCTCGTTAAAATTAAATAAAATATAAAAAATTAGGGGCGATTTTAATCGCCCCTAAAAATTTACCTTATTATTTATTACTTTCATAGTAAGAATTATATAAATTGGCATAATATCCATTTTGTTTCAATAATTCTTCATGTTTTCCTTGTTCAATTATTTCTCCATCTTTTAAAACTAGTATTTTATCAACATTTACAATTGTAGATAATCTATGTGCAATAAATATTGCTGTTTTCTCTTTTGATAATTTATTAATAGATTTTTGAATTAGTTTTTCAGTATTTGTATCAATATTTGCTGTTGCTTCATCTAGAATAAAGATATCTGGATTTAAAGCAAAAATTCTTGCAAATGCTATTAATTGTTTTTGCCCTACTGAAAAGTTCTCTCCCCTTTCTACTGCTTCTGTTTCAATTCCATTTGGCAAGGAATTTACAAAGCTTCTTGCTAATGCTAAATCAACTGCTTTTTCTACATCTTCATCAGTTATATTTTTATATAATTTAATATTGTCTTTTACTGAACCAGAAAAAATAAATGGCTCTTGCAATATATTTCCTATATGGCTTCTTAAACTATTTATATTTATATCTTTTATATTTATTCCATCTATTAAAATTTCGCCTTTTTGTATTTCATAAAATCTGTTAACTAAATTTGTAATTGTAGTCTTTCCTGCTCCAGTTTTTCCAACTAGTGCTATTGTTTCAGTTGGCTCAATTGTAAAGCTGATATCTTTTAATATCCAATTATCATCATTATTATTGTATTTAAACCAAACATGTTTAAATTCAACTTTTCCTTTTACATCTTTTAGTTCAATTCCTGAATCATAATCTTCTAAAAATGCCTCTTGCTCTATTAAATCAGATATTCTATTTAATGAAACAATTGCTTCTTGGAATCCTTCAACATTTTCCATAGTTTTTGCTATTGGTTCAAATAATCGTCTTACAAATGTGATAAAAACATAAATCTCCCCAGCCTTTATTTCAATTCCCCAAATATTTTTTATTCCAGTTGCTAGTATAATTGCAATTGTAATATTTAAAGATAGTGTTACTATTTGAAAAACCGGAGAATCAATTAAAGCAGCTTTATTCCTAGTCTTTATTAATTTTTCCGTTAAATCAGTTTCTTTATCTTTTATAATATTTTGAATATTGAATATTTTAATTGTTCGAGAACCATATATAACTTCTGAAAAAAAAGTATTTAGATCTGTTCTGATCTTTTTTGCTTTTTTATAATATTTATTAGCTTTTTTTACAAAAAAAGTAACACCCATTATACTAATTATAAGTAATATTAAAGAAATTATAGTTAATTTCCAATTTATACTAAACATTATAATTAACACAACAATTACATATGTAATATCTCTAAATAGATTAATCAAATCATCTTTTAAAAAAGCTCCTATATCATCTGTATCACCTGTAATACGAACATATAGCTTTCCAGCAGGTGTTTTGTCATGAAAAGATATATTAGTTTTTTGAGAAAAATTAAAAATTTTTTCTCTTAAATCACTTATAATATTTTCACCAACATGTGCTGTAAATTTTACTACTATAAAATCAATTATGTTTTCCAACAATACTATAGTAATATACAATAAACCAATATATACTGCATTTGTTACAAAACTTTTTCCTAAAATTTCAATACTTTTTTCCAACACTTTATTTTGCATAAATTGATCAATTATTGTCTTTACTATAACTGGTCTTGATGCTGATAATGCATTTTCTAAAATCGTCAGAAGTATAATTAATATAATCCATTTTAAATATGGTTTTGCTAAGTTATAGAATCTTTTAATTGTTTTCAATATTTTCTCCCTTTTATTAATATTGGTATTTTACACTTTTTTAATATTAGTCACTCTTATAAATATATATTTTAGAATGTAGTGCGTAAGGCGAGCA
>CAMZHI010000114.1 GCA_947306755.1 uncultured Clostridia bacterium
TTTATTGTTATGATATAATAGATTAGATATTATTTTCGAAAGGAGTCGTTTATAATAAAAAAATTATAAACTAAAACATAGATGATAGAGTTTAGAAATGTTAACAAAACATATGATACTGGTACAAAAGCAGTAAAAAATGCTAATTTTTTAATTGAAAAAGGAGAATTCTGTTTTTTAGTTGGTACTTCAGGAAGTGGTAAATCAACTTTAATAAAATTAATTTTAAAAGAAGAAGAACCTACTTCAGGTAATATTATAATAAATGGAAAAGATACGACATTTTTAAAACCAAGTAGAGTTCCATATTTAAGAAGAAGTATGGGAGTTGTTTTTCAAGACTTTAGGCTATTACCAGATAAAACTGTATATGACAATGTTGCATATGCAATGTATATAGTACGTGCAACAAGTCGACATATTCGTAGACAAGTTCCAATGGTACTTTCACTTGTAGGACTAAGTGGAAAAGCAAAAATGTATCCAAATGAACTTTCAGGTGGAGAACAACAAAGAGTGGCTTTAGCAAGAGCAATGGTTAATAATCCATCAATGTTAATAGCTGATGAACCCACAGGAAACCTTGATCCTGATACTGCTTGGGATATTATGAATTTATTAAATGATATAAATATGAGAGGGACAACAGTTGTTGTTGCAACACATGCTAAAGACATAGTAGATAAAATGAAAAAAAGAGTTATACATATAGAAAAAGGCGACATTATTAGAGATGATAAAAAAGGTGGTTATGATGAAATATAATGTATTTACCTATCTAGTAGGAGAAGGATTTTCAAATATTTTTAAAAATAAAAAACAAGCACTTACATCATTCTGCACAATGTGCCTAATTATGATTTTTTTTGGAGTTTGTTTTATTATAGTTGGGAATTTTAATTATTTTATTAAACAAGTAGAATCTCAACAAGGAATTAAAGCATTTATAAAAAAAGATGCAACAGATGAAGAAATAGAGGAAGTTAAGAATCAAATAAATCAAATAGAAGAAATAAATACTATAGAGTTTGTTTCTAAAGAAGAAGCATTACAATCTCTTAAAGATGGAATATTCCGAGAAAAAGCATACTTATTAGAGGGATATAATGTAAGTGAGTTTAAAACTGCTTATAAAATTACATTAACAGATATTACTAAAACTATGGAGGTTAAAGAGAAATTACAAAATATTGATAATGTTGTAAAAGTTACAAACGCAGATGATGTAATAGAAGTATTGATTAAAGTTGCAAGACGGAATAAAAATAGGAAGCTATGTAATTATTATCGCCCTAATTGCAGTTAGTATATTTATTATTTCAAATACTATAAAGCTAACAGTATATGCAAGAAGAAAAGAAATTTCAATTATGAAATATGTTGGTGCTACAAATAGTTTTATCAGATGGCCATTTATTGTTGAAGGTATTATTTTGGGGCTTTCTTCAGGTATTATTTCTTTGATTATAGTATCAGGATTATATTTGGTTTTAGCTAGAAACATTTCATTTGTTAACTTTTTGGCAAGATTACATCTGAATTTATTAGCATTCAATGAAATGTTTAATTTTATAGTAATTATTTATTTGATTTTAGGAATGGGAATAGGCGTAATAGGAAGCACGAAGTCTATGAAAAAGTACTTAAAAGTTTAAATGTTAGGAGGAAGAGTAATGCAAAAGAAATTATATAATACAATATTGGTTGCAGCTTTATTAATTTGCATTGCTACACCTTTATTTGCTACAGATATAGATGAATTACAAAACAAAAAAAATGAAATTCAAGAACAGATTAATCAAACTAATGAAAAACTAAATACTGTAAACGAAGACTTAACAGAGAATTTAAGACAAATTGAAAAATTAGATACAAATATTAAAACTAATGAAGAAGCCATTATTCAATTGAATGGTGAGATATCAAAAATTCAAGAAGAAGTTTCAAAAGTTGAAAAAGAACTTGAAGATGCAACTATTGTATATGTAAAACAAAAACAGCTTTTAGATGAAAGATTAGTCGAAATTTATGAAGCCGGAGAAACAAATTATTTAGAAATGGTATTAAAATCTAAAAGCATTTCGGATTTTTTTGCAACTTATTATATTGTTTCAGAACTTACATCATATGATGTAGAACTATTAGAATTTGTTGAAAATAAGAAAAACGAAATAGAACAAAATAAATCTAAAATTGATGAACAAAAGAAAAATTTAGAAATACAAAAAAGAAATCTGTCAAAAACAGAAATAGCATTATCAAATACGAGAGTATTAAGACAAAACTATATATCAAAATTAAGTCAAGAAGAACAAGAATTACAAGCTAAAATTGATGAATATTATGCTCAAGTTAATTTAGTAGAAGCAGAAATTAGAAGTTTAGCAAAAGTTGTTAATTTTGGAGAAGACTACGCAGGAGGAACAATGCAATGGCCAATCCCAGAACATTACCATATTACATCAAATTATGGAATGAGGGTTCATCCAATTACAGGAGTATATAAGCTTCATACAGGAGTAGACATTAGTGCATCAATGGGTACAGAGTTTAAAGCTATTGCAAATGGTGTTGTAGTTAAAGCAGAATATAATTCGGCATATGGAAATATGGTTGTAATTGACCATGGTGGAGGAGTTCAAACTTTATATGCTCATGGTTCAGAAATTGTTGCTAAATTAGGACAGGTTATTAATGCTGGAGAAGT
>CAMZHI010000115.1 GCA_947306755.1 uncultured Clostridia bacterium
ATAATAATCAATATAATTTATAAAAGGTGGTAAAAATGCTAGAAAAAATTAACTCCACAGAAGATTTAAAAAAATTAACAATAAAAGAAAAAGAAGAATTAGCAAAAGACATAAGAGAATATATATTAAAAATAGTTTCAGAAAATGGAGGCCACTTAGCATCTAATTTAGGTGTTGTTGAACTTACACTTGCTTTAGAGAGTATATTTGATCCAAAAAAAGATAAAATAGTTTGGGATGTTGGACACCAAAGTTATACACATAAAATTTTAAATGGTAGAAAAGAAGAATTAAAAAACATGAGGAAACTTGGTGGGATTGCAGGTTTTCCGAAAACAAATGAATCTGAAACAGATTGCTTTAATACAGGACATAGCAGTACATCTGTCTCTGCTGCAATGGGAATGGCAAAAGCTAGAGATTTAAAAAAAGAAAATCACTCTGTAATTGCAGTTATTGGAGATGGTGCTTTAACGGGAGGAATGGCATTAGAAGCTTTAAATCATATTGGAAGTTCAAGAACCAATGTTATTGTAATTTTAAATGACAATGAAATGAGTATATCAAAAAACATTGGTGGTATTAATATGTTCTTAAGTAAATTAAGAGCACAAAAATGTTATACAATGTCTAACAAAAAAGTAAGAAGAGTATTAGAAAAAATACCTTTATTTGGTAATTTTATTGTAAAATCAATTAGAAGATTAAAAAGAGGAATTAAGCAACTTATAATTCCTAAAATGTTTTTTGAGGATATAGGTTTTAAGTATTTAGGGCCAATAAATGGTCATGATATAGAAGATATAGAACTAATACTAAAAAAAGCAAAACAACTAGATGAGCCAGTATTAATACATGTTCTAACCAAAAAAGGAAAAGGATATGAAATTGCAGAAAATAAACCTGATAAATTTCACTCAATTTCTCCATTTAATTTAGAAACAGGAGAACCTAAAAAACAAAAGCAAAAAGATTATTCAGCTATATTTGGAGAAAAGTTAGTTGAACTAGCCAGCAAAAATGACAAAATTGTTGCAATTACAGCATCAATGAAAGATGGTACAGGTCTTAAAGAATTTGCTAATATGTTTCCTAATAGATTTTTTGATGTAGGAATTGCAGAACAACATGCCTTAACATTTGCAGCTGGACTTGCAAAAGAAGGAATGATTCCTTTTGTTCCAATTTATTCATCATTTTATCAAAGAGCTTATGACCAAGTAATTCATGATATATGTATGCAAAATTTACCAGTTATAATGTGTGTTGATAGAGCTGGAATTGTTGGGCAAGATGGAGAAACTCATCAAGGTATTTTAGATTTATCATTTTTTAAATTAATACCAAATATAACAATTATGGCACCAAAAGATTTTATAGAACTTAAAATGATGATGGAGTTTGCAATTAAATTAAAATCACCAGTTGTAATTAGATATCCAAGAGGTGGAGAAGCAAAGCAAAAATTCAAAACACATTCATATATAACAAATAAAAAATGCGAAATACTTACTAAAGGAAATGATGTTACAATTATAGCTATTGGAAACCAAGTAAGTAAAGCAATGAGTATTTTTTATAAACTAAAACAAGCTAAAATTAATGCAACTGTTATAAATGCTCGATTTTTAAAACCATTAGATAATTATAGTTATATTCATTCTATAAAAAGCACCAAATTTGTTGTTACAATTGAGGATAATACCTTAGTTGGTGGACTTGCATCTTCTATAAATGAACTAATTGCAAAAAAACACTTAAAAGATGTAACAATTAAAAACTTCGGATATCCAGATACATTTGTAGAACATGGAAGTGTAGATGATTTAGAAAAGAAATATGGGTTAGATGAAGAGTCAATATTAAAGAGTATAAAAAATGAGGTTGAATATAGGAGAAAAAAGAGAAAATTATAAAATTAGTAGGGAGAAAATGTATGGGCGATTTTAATCGCCCGCAATATTGCATAATAATAATTATGGATATATCTTATTTAGAATAATTCAAATGAATCAAAATGTGTCTCGATTTCAAATTCAACATTTTTTTTACTAACAGGATGTATAAAAGATAGCTTTGTGCAAGTTAGAGCTTGACCATCTATCAAATTAGACTTTTCTCCATATAAACTATCTCCAAGCAAAGGATGACCAATAGTTGCAAAATGTACTCTTATTTGATGAGTTCTGCCTGTTTGCAATATGCATTTAACTAAAGAATATTTATCAAATTCTTTTATTACCTCATAATGTGTAATAGCTTTTTTACCATTTTCATCAATACATCTTTCAATTATACTATTTTGTTTTCGTGCAATAGGTTTGTCTATTGTGCCTTTTTTATTTTCCAAATTTCCAATTATAATTGCATGGTATTCTTTTTTAAAAGAATTATTTTCCATTTGTTTAATCAAACATTCTTGTATATATTCATTTTTAGCAAAAATTATAAGCCCCGAAGTATGTAAGTCAAGGCGATTTACAGGCCTGATTTTTTTATGTAGTCCGATTGAATCAAAATAATATTTAACTCCATTCGAAAGAGAATCTTCAAAATGAAGTATTGAAGGATGTGTTGAAATTCCAGAAGGCTTATTTAATACAAGTATAGAATCATCTTCATAAATAATATCTAAATCCATTTTAGTTGGTACAATATTTGAATTATCTTCATCATAAGATAAATCTACTGATA
>CAMZHI010000116.1 GCA_947306755.1 uncultured Clostridia bacterium
AAAAACTCCCACAATTAAATTTGTGGGAGGATTTTTTAATTTCCAAAATCAACTTTAACATTTTGCCTTGAAGCTTCATCTGTTTTAAATAATTCAGAACGAGTAAAGTTAAACATTCCTGCTATAATATTTGATGGAAATGCTTGAAGCTTTGTATTATAAATTGTTACAGTATCATTATAAAATTGTCTTGAAAATGAAATTTTATTTTCTGTGTTTGTTAATTCTTCAGATAATTTCATAAAGTTTTGGTTTGCTTTTAAATCAGGATAGTTTTCAGAAACAGCCATAATTGTTTTTAATGTTGAAGATATTTCGTTATCAAGATTTATTTTGTCATTAACAGTTTTTGCATTTGCCCATGAAGTACGTAATTCTGTAATTTTTTCTAAAGTTTCTTTTTCATGTGACATATAACCTTTAACAGTTTCAACAAAGTTTGGAATTAAATCAAATCTTCTTTGTAGTTGAACATCGATTTGACTCCATGCATTTTCAACATTCATTTTTGATCTAACTAAACCATTGTAAACACTTATAACAAAACCTATAATTGCTACAACAATAATTAAAATAATCCATAAAGCCATAATAAAGACCTCCTAAAAAAATTTTCAATAATACTATATCATACTTTAACAAATTTTACAACCAATTTTTTTGAAATATAAAGGGGAATTATGTAAAATACGGCGAATATTATATTATGGAATTTTGCAAAAAAAATAGAAAGAGAGGGAAAAAGTGCGATATAGTGAAGATATTTTAAACGAAGTTAAAGAAAGCAACGATATAGTAGAAGTAATATCTCAATATGTCCATTTAAAAAGAAGTGGTAGAAATTATTTTGGTATTTGTCCATTTCATAATGAGAAATCTCCATCATTTTCAGTATCTCCAGATAAACAGATATTTCATTGTTTTGGATGTGGAGTTGGTGGAAATGTCATATCTTTCATTAGCAAAATAGAAGGAATTGGTTTTAAAGAAGCAATTGAAACTTTGGCTGAAAGAGCCAATATTTCTTTGCCTGTAAATACTAGTCAAGAAGATTCAAAATTAGAAGAATTAAAGTCAAAAGTATTTAAAGTTAATTCATTTACAGCTGATTATTATCATAAAAGATTATATGATTCAAAATCAAAAATAGGGCAAGAATACGTAAAAAAAAGAAAACTTACTAATGAAACTTTAGAGGCATATAATCTGGGCTTTTCAGGAAACTTTGATGAATTATATCAAGTACTACGAAAAGAAGGTTTTAATGATGAAGAAATATTAGAATCAGGTCTTGTTAACAAAAATGATAATGGCAAATATATTGATAGATATCGTAACAGATTTATGATACCAATTCTTGATGTTAGAAATAGAGTAATAGCATTTGGTGGTAGAGTAATAGATGATAGTAAACCTAAATATATTAATTCTCCAGAAAACATTGTATATAGCAAAGGAAAGCATTTATTTGGATTAAATGTTGCAAAAAAAGGAGATACAAAAAAGTTATTAATTGTTGAAGGATATATGGATGCTATTTCTTTACATCAAAGAGGAATTACAAATGTAGTTGCATCTTTAGGTACTGCATTAACAACTAATCAAGGGTGGCTACTTAGAAAAAATGCAGAAGAAGTTATACTTGGCTTTGATTCAGATGGAGCTGGGCAAACAGCAATAATCAGAGCAATGGAAGTTATGCAAAATATGGGATGTGACATGAGAGTTCTTCAAATGACTGGTGCTAAAGATCCAGATGAGTATATCATTAAATATGGTTCGGCAAGATTCAAAAAACTAATGGATGAAGCAATTTCTCTTATAGAGTTTAAAGTTAAGGTCCTTAAACAGTCATTAAATCTTGATACTGCTGGTGATAAAGTAAAATTTTTGAATGAAATTGCAAAATTGATTTCTAAAATTGATAATTCAATTGAAAGAGAAATTTATATTGATAAAATAGCTAAAAATTATAATATTTCAAAAGAAGCAATTTTTGGACAAGTTAATAAAATTCAATATTTAGGGAAAAATAGAAATAATATTTTAGAAAACAATAAAAAAATTACTCATAAAAAAAATGATAAACAAGATAAATTAATTAAAGAAGAAGTTATTAAGAGAGAAAATATTATTATATCAATTTTAATAAACAATCCAGAAAATTACCAATATATTAAACAAAAGATTTCTATAGAAGATTTTCAGTATGATATAAATATCAAAATTATTAAAGAATTATATCAAGAGTTGGAAAAAGAAAATTACAATATAAATTCAGTTTTAGATAAGTTACAAGATGAGAGTATTCAAAGCCATTTAACAGCAATAATGGCAGAAGATAGTGGAATTACAGATAATAAAAAAGCAATTGATGATATATTAAAAAAATATGAGAGAGAAAAGCTTGAAGAAAAGCGTGATGAATTAATTAAACAATCTTCTCTTGAACAAGATAAAGAAAAAAAGAAAAAATTAGGAGAAGAACTAAATGAGATTATTTTAAAACTAGCGAAAATTAAATAGAAAATTCGAGTGAAAGGTGGGTATCAAGGTGAAAAAAGCAAATAAAACAGAAGTTGAAGAAGAAAATATTGAGTTAAAAAAGACACCTAAAAAAGAACCAAAAAAGGAAACAAAAAAAGAAGAAAA
>CAMZHI010000117.1 GCA_947306755.1 uncultured Clostridia bacterium
AAAATTGCTTGATAACGTCTATCTCTACCTTGTTTTGCACTACCTCCAGCTGAATCTCCTTCGACTATATATACTTCACATTCTTCTGCAACCTTGCTACTACAATCTGCAAGTTTACCTGGAAGTGTAGTGGTTTCTAGTGCTGACTTTCTTCTTACTAATTCCCTAGCTTTTCTTGCTGCTTCTCTTGCTCTAGATGCACTCATACACTTTTCAAGAACAGATTTTGCAACTGAAGGATTTTCTTCCAAAAATGCTGCTAATGATTCATTCATCATACTCATTACAACACCTGTAACTTCACTATTACCAAGTTTAGTTTTAGTTTGTCCTTCAAATTGAGCTTCTTTAACTTTAACTGATATAACTGCAGTTATACCTTCTCTAATATCTTCACCTTGTAAATTTGCGTCTTTTTCTTTTAAAATGTTATGGCTTCTTGCATAATCATTAAATACTTTTGTTAGTGAGCGCTTAAATCCTTCAAGATGAGTTCCACCTTCTACAGTATTTATATTGTTTGCAAATGCATGTATATTTTCAGAATATGCTGTAGTATATTGAATTGCAATCTCTACTGGTACATCTCCACTTTTCTCAATATATATAGGTTTTGCATTAATCTTCTCTTTGTTTTTATTTAGGAACTCTACAAATGAAACTAATCCACCTTCAAAACAGAAATCTGATTTTTTAGGTTCTTCTTCTCTTTGATCTTCTATTGTGATTCGTAGGCCTTTCGTCAAAAAGGCTATTTCCCTAAATCTTGTTTCTAGTGTATCAAAATTATAGTCTGTTGTTTCAAATATTTTGCTATCTGCTAAAAACCTAACTTCTGTTCCTGTTTCGTTAGAATCTCCTATTTTTTCAAGTGTTCCAACTGTTTTTCCTCTTTCAAATCTAATTTTATAGATTCCTCCATCTCTTTTAACAGTAACTTCAGTCCATTCAGATAATGCATTAACAACAGATGCTCCAACACCATGAAGCCCTCCTGCAACTTTGTATCCACTGTCTCCACCAAATTTTCCACCTGCATGAAGAACAGTGTATACTGTTTCAACTGTAGAAAGTCCAGTTTTTGGATGTTTTTCAATTGGTATTCCTCTACCATTATCTGTAACTTTTATTATATTTCCTTTTTCTATTACAACATTTATTTCTGTACAATATCCAGCTAATGCTTCATCAACACCATTGTCAACAATTTCATATACTAAATGATGAAGACCTCTAACTGATGTACTTCCTATATACATTCCCGGTCTTTTTCTTACGGGTTCAAGCCCTTCCAAAACTTGTATTTGTTCTGCTCCATATTTATGTTCATATTTTTCCATTCAATTTGTCCATCCCTTCATAAGATAAAAATTTATAATTTATTTCTTTTTATATCCGCAACTTTGTTTTCATTGTATATGATTTTTTCTTGACTAAAGCACGAAAAATATATACAATGTCGCTGTTACTACTCTATAACAATCAATTTAGATTTTTAATTGTATTAAATCTTTATATATAATAATTGTTATTTTAAAATTTGTCAAATAAAATTTTAAAATTTTTATTCAATTTTCCCATCTTTAATATTAAAATATTTCACATTTTCATTAGATATCTCAAATTTATCTGTACATGTAATTATAACTTGTGTATCTTTTATGTTTTCTATGAAATTACTTCTTCTATTTTCATCTAATTCAGACATAAAATCATCTAATAACAAAATTGGATTTTCTCCTATTTCATCATTTACCACTTGAAGTTCAGAAATTTTTAAAGATAAAATTGCAGTTCTATGCTGACCTTGCGATCCGTAAACATTTACTAAAATATCATTTATAAAAATTTGAAAATCATCTCTATGAATTCCTCTAGTTGTATAGCCTTTAATAATATCTAATTTTCTTCTTTGTTTTAATAAATCTCTAAAATATATTTCATCTAAACAATCTGTTATATATTTTATTTTAATTTCTTCTTTTTCTGCGGTAATATTTTTATGAATTATTTTTATTTTATTTTTAATTTTATCAATAAATTCTTTTCTATATTCAGAAATTATTTTACCATAAGAAATTAATTGTTCATCCCAAATTTCTAATAAATCTTCATTTGCATTTTCTTGTTTTATTTTTTTTAAATAATTATTTCTTTCTTCTAATGCTTTATTATATAAACTATAAATATGCATATATTTTGGTCTTAATTGACTAATCATAATATTTAAAAATTTTCTTCTATTTTCTGGCCCACCTTTTAATATATTTATATCATCTGGTGTAAAAATTACTGTATGAATATTTCCTAATAATTCACTTAATTTTTTTATTTTTATTTTATTTATAAATATATTTTTTTTACTTGAAATATCTATTTTTATATTTCCATCTCTATCCGATTTTTCATAATCTATTTCTACATTACAAAAATTTTCATTAAATTTTATTAATTCTTTTTCTTTATTTGTTCTAAAAGATTTTCCAACACTAGATAAAAAAATTGATTCAATAATATTTGTTTTACCTTGTGCATTTTCACCATAAATAATATTTATATTTTTACAAAAATCAATTTCTTGAAATTTATAATTTCTAAAATTGTTTAATTTTAATTTTTTTATCCACATATTGTTCTCCAATTGTT
>CAMZHI010000118.1 GCA_947306755.1 uncultured Clostridia bacterium
CATTATTTAAATAGTTGTTTAAATTATCTGTATTTGAAAATCTAGTATTATTTAAATATGAATGTGCTGCAAGTCCAAATCCAATATATTCTTCTTGGTTCCAGCAATCTAAATTATGTTTTGATTCATAACCTTTTTTTGCAAAATTAGATATTTCATAGTGATTGTAGCCTTTTAGTTCTAAATAGTTTTTTACATACCAATACATGTTTCGTTCAAGTTCTTCATCTGGTAATTGTAAAGCATTGCTTGCTATTAAATCAGCTATTTTGGTATTTTCTTCTACTATTAAAGAATATACTGAAATATGTTTAGGTTCTAAATTAGTTATAATTTCTAAAGATTGTTTAATATCTTGTATACTTTGGTTAGGAATTCCTATCATTAAATCAACATTTATATTATCAAACCCAATATCTTTTGCCATATTATATGTGCTTAAAAAATCTTCAAAATTGTGTATTCTTCCAATTTGCTTAAGTAATCTATCTTGTGTAGATTGAAGCCCAATGCTTAATCTATTTATTCCAGCTTCTTTATATACTTTTAATTTATTAATATCAACTGTTCCAGGATTAACTTCAATTGTTATTTCATTTGCATGATTTTGTGGAATTAGTTCTAAAATCTCTTTAATGAAACTACTATCAACAAAAGAAGGTGTTCCTCCACCTATGTAAATTGTTGATATTTCGTATTCATTTTTAGAAAAAAAATCTTTTATTTCATTTTTTAATTCTTTAAAATACTCTTTTTGAATGGCTTCGTGATTTGCAAAAGAAACAAAATCACAATAATAGCATTTTTGCTTACAAAAAGGTATATGTACATATACTCCTATTTTTTTCATTTTGGAACGGTCCTTTTTTGTAAATTTTTTCATTTTGGGACAGATCTTTTTTAATGTAAATAACTAATCCTGTTTAACCGCATATCATTTTTAAAATCCTATGGTACCCCCTTTAGGGATACCCACCATACGGATTTTAAAAACGAAATGCTGACGCGGATTAGTTATTTTTCATTAAAAATCTCTATCCAAAAAGTTTTAATTATTTCGAAATTTTTATTATCTTATTTAATCTATAATTTACTCCTGATTTTCCAATTGGAATAGATAATTTTTGGCCTAATTCTACTAGAGAAATATCTGGAAATTCTAGTCTTAATTCTGCAATTTCTTTTAAATTAGAATTTAGTTTTTCAAATTGACCTGTTTCTTTGAGTTTTTTTATTGCATTTATTTGTTCAACTGATGCATTTAAAACTTTATTCAAATTTGCACTTTTGCAATTAACTAATCTATTCACTTTGTTATTCATATGCCTTTGAACACGAATTTCCTCAAATTTTAATACTGCTTTATTTGCACCAATAAATGCAAGAAATTTAGATATTTCTTCTCCCTCTTTTGTATAAATTGTTTTATTATTAGATTTAAAATTTATATCAAATCTTCTTAATAAATTTATTGTTTTTAAAATATCTTTTTCCTCTTTAATACCACACTCTAAATGATATTTTTTTTCAGGATTATTAATTGAACCAGAACCCATAAATAAGCCTCTTATAAATGGTCTTATATCTTCAATTTTTTTTGTATTAAAATCAAATTTTTCTAAAGTCTCTAATTTCTTCTTGTTGATATCAATAAAAAAGGTCTTACCATTTACATCAATTTTAAAATCCTCTATATTAATATTTCTAATTAATTTAGCATATCTATCTATATTATATTCATTTTCAGTTGAAAACCTTATGAAGTTTTTTTCATCCGAAATATTGCTACTTGCTAAATATCCTAAAAACTCCATTTTAACTTCTTGTTTATTTGCTAAATTAGAAATCTTACTTAATTCTACTTTAACTTCCTGTGAAAAAGACATATCTAAATTTCTCCTTTTTTCATTGGGGACAGTCCCCAATGCGAAATTTTTCATTCGGGACTGTCCCCAATGAAAAAAATTCCTGCTTTTATTTTTATTCCCTGTTCTGAAAACATTTTTTCATGCTCTGTTTCGATATTTTCCCAAAAGTCTGCCTCATTATGTAGGTCTTCAGTTATTTTAATTATCTCAAATCCTTCTTGTTTAAAGTATTCTAAGCTTTCATAAAATAGATTATCATCATCTGTTTTGAAGTATATTTCTCCACCAGGTTTTAAAAATTCTTTATATTTTGCTAACTGTTTTGTATGTGTTAATCTTTTTTTATGGTGTTTTCCTCTTGGCCATGGATTACAAAAGTTTATGTATATTCTTTCTATTTGATCTTCCTCTGATAGAATTAAATTGATTCTTTCTATATCAAATCTTGTTAAAAAGATATTATCTGTTTCTAAATTGTTTTCTTTGTATGTTTGTTCTATATTTCTTTTTGCAAGCCCAAGCATTGCATCTACTAAATCAATTGCTAAAAAATTGATCTCTTGATGCCTACTTGCCATCTCTGCTATAAAATTTCCTTTTCCACATCCTAATTCTAAATAAAGAGGCAATGAAGGATTTTTAAAGCTTCCCTTCCATTTGCCTCTTTTGCTTTCAGGATTATCTACATAAAAAGGACTAGCTTCAAGTTCAGGTCTTGCCCATTTTTTGTATCTAATTCGCATA
>CAMZHI010000119.1 GCA_947306755.1 uncultured Clostridia bacterium
GATAATCATATTTTTCAAATAATGGGCTAAGTTGTAATAACTCATTTAAATGCCCTCCTGTACTTGATATAAATAATACTTTTTTCATATTTTATAATTCATTCCTTTATTCGATTTATATTTTATTTTTATATTTATGTATTTCAATAAATTTTTGAGGTATGAGGTCGGAGGTCAGACTTCCTACCTCTTACCTCCACCTTCTTACATCTCACCTCATATCTCGGCTCTACCTAGTACAATAATTCTATATTCATCATTAGCATCTGTACAACAAGAAAGTGCTATTACTGGTTTAGTTTCATCAGGATTAAGAAAAGACATGTCGTCTTCTGTTGTTGTAAATTTTTTATAGACTATATATTTTAATTCCTTTCCCTCATAGTCCTTAAAATAGAATTCATCTCCTTCTTGTATTTTTTTATTATTAGAGAAAAGTTTTCCATTTCTTCTATTATGACCTACAATTAAACTAGCTCCTGGCTTATTCAATCCACCAGTCGTATATAAAAAACATGGCATCTTTTCCATTTTAGAAACTGCACTATTTGAATAAATTGATGTATTTAACCCTGTTCTAGGTATATATAATGTTCCAATTTCAGAATTCATAGCATATATTTGTTGAGTTAAAGTAGCTGGATCTAAAACAACATTTTCTTTTTTTTCCTCTTTATTTTCTTCTTTATTATCTTCCTTTTTTTCTTCTTTCTTTTCTTCTCTTTTTTCTTCTTTTTTATTATTGTTTTCTATACCTACTACTAATGATTGATTTTGGTTATCAATAACTAAAATATTTTCATTAATACTATTAGCACTATCCTTTCTTACTATACTCAATCGCACAGTAAATATAATTGTAAAGATAGCAATTATGCTTAGTAAAAAAAGCACTATATAAATAAATCTGTCTTTCATTTTCATCACCAAATTCATTATATAGTATATTTATCTTTTTTTCAATTGGGGACAGGCTTTTTTTGTAATTTTTTTCATTTGGAGACTGGGTACTTTTTGTAAATCAATGAAAATAACTAATCCTGTTTAACCGCACATCATTTTTTAAAATCCTATGGTACCCCCTTTAGGGATACCCACCATACGGATTTTAAAAAACGAAATGCTGACGCGGATTAGTTATTTTTTAATAAAATGTAAAAAAGCACCCAGTCCCCAAATGAAAAATTTATTCTTCTAGTTCATCTGCCAATTTTTCTATAGCTTTGGTTTCTATTCTTGATACATAAGAGCGAGATATTCCCATCATTTTAGCTATTTCTTTTTGAGTTTTTGGTTTATCTCCTTTCAGTCCAAATCTTAATTCTATTATTGTTTTTTCTCTATCTTTTAAAACTTCTTTTATTTTATTATACATTTTCCTTATCTTGATTTTTGTATCAACTTCATCTTCTATACTTTTTGTATCACTCTCTAACACTTCTTCAAGTGTAATAATATTATCATCTTTATCCTTCCCAATTGGTTCATTTAAATAAACTTCCGAATTAAGTTTTTTAGTTGAACGCAAATACATTAGAACCTCATTATCTATACACCTTGATACATATGTAGAAAGTTTTGATCCTTTTTTAACATTAAAACTATTTACCCCTTTAATTAACCCAATTGTTCCAATTGATAATAAATCATCTTGATCTATATTAGTATTTGAATATTTTTTACAAATATGAACTACTAATCTTAAGTTTCTTTCTATAAGTAAATTACGAGCTTCTTCATCTCCATTTTCCATTTTTCTTAATACTTGTTGTTCTTCTTCTTGAGTAAGTGGTTCTGGGAATAAATTACTTCCTGTAATATATCCGAACAACTATAATTGCTGTTTTTAAAAACTGTAAAAGTCCCATTAAAAAGTAACTAGAAAACATCCATAGCACCTCCAATTGCTTCTAGATAATTATATGCCTACATAAATCAAAAGTGCCTGACCGTGTGAAAAATAATTATTTTTGGTTTGGTTCTTAAAATTTACACTTTATAATATATTAGTAAAAATAAAAAAAATAGAAGTGAGATGTGAGAAGTGTAAAATAAGAATTATAGATTAATAATTATTCAAAATCTTACATCTCACATCTCACTTCACACTTCCCACATCATTATAAAGGAATGATTACATGTTTTTATCAAATTTTTTCAAACGGTATTTTAATAGGAGCCGGAGCCATTTTACCTGGTATTAGTAGTGGTGTTCTATGTGTTATTTTTGGTATTTATGATAAATTAATAGATGCTTTTTTAGGATTTTTTAAAAATACAAAGGAAAATTCTAAATTTTTATTTCCAATTGTATCTGGTGTAATAATTGGAATTATTATATTTGGTAATGTTCTAAAATATCTCTTTTTTGCTTATCCTATTCAAATTAAATATGTTTTTATAGGTTTGATTATAGGAAGTATTCCAAAATTATTTAGAAAGAATAAACAAAAAACAGCTTTTAATACTTATTACTTACTTTTTACTTTCATTTCTCTTGTAATTGCAATATTTTTAGTAATCTTAGAAAAAAAAATATCCATTAAATCATCTAATGAATATAGTTTTTTATTTTTAA
>CAMZHI010000120.1 GCA_947306755.1 uncultured Clostridia bacterium
CCTATCTATCAAATAGTTTTTTATTATTAGTCTACTATTTGGGGTTCACTTCAATGTTACAGTCTTTTTATTATCTTTCTTAGTTTTATATATAAAGTTTATTTATCTTTTACTATCCCTAATGATTGTAGTTCCGTTTCTGATTTATCACTTTCTGTTTTACACATGTTATTTATTCTATTTTGAAAAGCTGTGAAAATTGCGTCATACACTCTATTTTTCAAATTAAAATGAGGCAATAAATTCAAATCATCAATTCTATCTTGAATCCTTATTGCTTCTTCAGTTATGGAATCATCATTTAAGAAAGGAATCTGATCTAGTTTACTTCTTGTTCTTTTAAAACTTCCTTTAATTCTTTTTTCTTTGAATTCGAATCTTCCTATATCAAAAATACAACTCACCTCTGCATGCATTAAATGCGGGTTTTCTGAAACACTATATGTTTCTATAATTTCAGTGTGTCTTTCCCCACTATATCTAGTTTTATCCAAAAATATTTTTTCTGCTTTATATTTTAACTGATTAAATGAAAATGAAGACTCATAATGATGAAGGTCCATAGTACCTCCATATTCAAATATATGTTCACCTGCTATTACAACTCCATTTTGATTTACTACATATGCTGACTTTTCTATATTAATTTTAACCATTTTTTTTCGCTGACGATATAAATCTGTATAGTTTTCACTTTTAGGTAATCCTTTTCTATCTATATCCCACATTATTGTATTAACTTCTTTTCTCAAGTTTTTATTCCTATCTATTCCAAACATATAGCATATGAATTTATTTTTCCTTGGTTTTCCTTCTATTACTTCCATATCAAAAAAAGCAATTCCATTGATATAATCATCTATTTCATTCATAAATTTATTTTTTACTTCTTCAATTTTTGTCTTATTTTTATCTTGCACTAGACTGTCTTCAATTCCTTTTTTTCTTAAATATCTAATAATAATTTTTTTTACTTCTTCTCTAAATACTTTATACCTAGGCAATTCTGGTGTATACATACCTATTAATCTGTTAGTTTTGATTAACTCCCAATATATACAATTAGCTAAGGTATCTACATTTCCGACCATACTTAAATTATCTAAATATCGAGTAGGATCTATGATAGATTCTTTTAAACCTTCTTGAAAATCACCTTTCCCTTTATTACTCATTTTTTCACCTCTTTTTTACTACATATGTTGTGTAAAAATCATTATGTTATTTCTTCCATTTCTATTTTAATTTTTCTTTTAAGATTTCATGTACATATGCTAATGTCTGTCCCCATTAGCAACTATTTTTTCATATTATCATATTCTTTTTTTGATAAGTTTTCTATATTTCCACAATGGGTGCAAAAAACTCCCCTATTTTTAACTTTAGAATAAAGTGGTAATATATAAAAAAATTTGACTTTATATTTTTCTGTTAGTAAAAGTTTCTTGGTTTCATGATTGCAATTTTCACATTTTGAAATTCCTAATTCTTTATCTGTTTTAAAATCTGACCCATAGCTATAAAATATTACCATATCTTATCTCACCATCCTTTGCTTAATTTGATTAATTAAATTATCAAATTTGTAGTCTTTTAGTCCTCTTGGTTTAAATGCAATACCATATGTTTCATTTTCATTTGTTTCAATACATATATAATCATTTTTTGATATTTGTCCATTTTCTATTGAACATTTATATACATTTACAATTTTCTGAATTGGAATTACAAGTACATTTTTTTCAAAATTATAGATATTCTCATTTGCTACTATTGTTAAATATTTATTTTCTTTATATGAATTTGATGATTTTATATCATTTTCATATTCATCATATTTTCCTTCTTGTTTTAAGTTTAAAACTTCTTTTTTGATTTTTTTATAATCTTTATTATTTTTTAATAATGAAATTGGAAAATACAAAATCATTATTGCTCCTAAAATCATTAATACAAAGCCCAAACTTTTATCTTCATTACTAGCTGTTGTATCTAAATAGAATTCACCAATATATTTTGAAAGATTTGTTGAATTTACTTCATTAGTTTCAAGTATTTTATTAATTTGCTCTGCAAAAATTTTTGTTGCATCACTTTCAATTTTTTTTGAATATCCATACATTCTTTTTATACCTTGTGAAATTGCTGTATTGTACTCTTCATCACTATTTACTATTGGAATTTCAGTTGTTGAATTTTGTTTTATTAAAACACATCCTACTACTCTTCCTTCATTTATTGCTAAATAATACTCTTTTTTTATACCATTATCCAATGATTTTTCAACAAATGGTCCTGAAAGATATTGTGCATCAATATAGCTATATTCGCTTATTTCATTTACATCTTTCCAATCTTTTTCTACTACTTGTTTATTATAACTGGAAAAGCCCCCTATAAAAAATAGAGCTCCAATTAATAAAATACTTATAAATACAACTTTATTCTTTCTCTTTTTTTGTTTAATAATCTGTTCCATTTTATTTTTCCTTTCTTTTTTCTATAAATTTTATCATATAACAAAAACTGGTTCAATACTTTAAACTATTTT
>CAMZHI010000121.1 GCA_947306755.1 uncultured Clostridia bacterium
ACAATTCCTTTTGCAATTGATAGACCAAGTCCATATCTTTTTTCAGATCTTGACCTTGCTTTATCAACTCTATAAAATCTTTCAAATATCTTTTGTCTTTCTTCTTCTGGAATTGGTTTTCCTTGATTTTTAACTTCTATTTTAATATTATTTTTTTCCTTTACAGTATTTACAATAATTTTGCCTTTTTCTTCTGTATGCTTTATGGCATTATCAATCAAAATAGAAATAATATGTTTTATATCTTCTTTGTCTCCATTAAACTCTATTCCTTCATTAATATGTGTTTCCAGTGTGATCTTTTTTTCATACATCATACTTTCAAATACTGATACTGACATTTCTACTTCTTTTGATATATTAAATTTTTGATTATTTGATGTATTTTTATTTTCCATTCTTGCTAAAACTAATAAATCATTTACTAATTTATTCATACTTTGAACTTCATTTTGAATATATGTTATCCACTTATTTTCACCAACTTTGTCTTGCAAAACATCTGCATTTGCCTCTATAACGGCAAGTGGAGTTTTAAGCTCGTGAGATGCATCAGATATAAATTGTTTTTGTTTTTCAAAAGTGTTTTCCACAGGTTGTACAATTATTGTGGATATTTTTTTTGCAATTACAAATATTATTATTATTCCCAATACTCCAATTACAATTGATATCATAATTGTTATTTTTAATTCTTTTATTGTAGTTTCGCTTTCTATTAAAGTTACTTCTTTTCCATTCATTCCTATTTTTCTAACTTGATATATATAATTTCCAATATATCCTTCATCAAACTTTCTATTGCTAACTTTGATTGCAAAATCTTTTAGTTCATCAGTTACATAATTTGATTTGGACATAGCTTTATTGTTATTAACTTCAATTTTATAAACTCCTTCAATTTCTCTATCATTTTTCTCTTCTCCAAATTCTTTTGGATTGTTTTCTTTTATTCCCGTTCTTCCTTCTAATCTATCCATAAATATTGTAGAAGATGTAAGAGTATTTTTATAACTAAAACTAGCAAAAAGAATAACAATCCCTATAACAATTATTGAAAGTGAAATTTGAATTATCCAAAAAATTTTATTCCTTAATCTATTTATCATTTCTAATAATACCTCTCTTTTTAAAAAAGTACCCGGTCCCAAATTAAAATTTCAAAAAAGTACCTGGTCCCAAATTAAACAAACTCTAATTTATATCCAACTCCTCTTATTGCTTTTATAGTGACTTTAGAATCTATTAATTTGAGCTTTCTTCTTATAAACGTAATATAAACTTCTACATTATTATACTCACTATCATTTTCATATCCCCAAATTCGTTCTGCTAAACTTTCTCTAGAAGAAATTTGATTTTTATTAATTAATAATTGCTCCAATAGTTCTAATTCTTTACCACTTATTTGTAGCTCATTATTATTACACATTAATTTTGCATTTTTTAAGTCTAATACTAAATCACCATATTCTAAATAATCTGTATTTTCAATATTATTTGTTCTTTTTAAAACTGCTTTAATTCTTGCTATTAGTTCTCTCATTGCAAATGGTTTTGTTATATAATCATCTGCACCATGCTCTAAACCATTTAATTTATCATCAATTTCAGATTTAGCTGTAAGCATGATTATAGGTGTTTTTATTTTTTGATTTCTCAAATATCTTAATATCTCAAATCCATTTTTTCCTGGAAGCATTACATCTAGCAATATCAAATCATAGTTTTCTGTTAGTGCTTCATCTTCTCCTTGCTCTCCATTAGCTTTTATGATTACATTAAATTTTTCATTTTTTAATGATTCTGATATTGCATCTGCTAAACTATATTCATCTTCTATAATTAATATATTCATTATAATTCCACCTTTTTATTTACTTGAAAAAAGTTTTTAAAGCCTTGTGGTGATAAATTGACAATTTATCACCACTTAATCATCTTGTCATTTTATTCTGCATTTTGGCTATTTTCAGCATTTTTGTTTTCTTTTTTTTCTGTCTTTTTAGCTTTTCTCTTTTCTTTTAAAGCTTGCTTTTCTTCATCTGTCATATTTTCATATTTTGCTTTTTTAGCTTCTCTTTCAGCCTTTAATGCTTCTTTTTCTTCTTCAGTCATACTTTCGTATTTTGCTTTTCTTTCTTCTTTTTTTGCTTCTTTTTCTTCGTCTGATAATTTTTCCCATTTAGTTTTCTTTTCAGATTTTCTTTTTTTACCTTCTCTTGCTTTTTTAGAAGTTTTGTTTTCTGTACTTTCTACTGAAGTCTCTCCATTTTTAACTTCTTGAGAAGCATTTACTACATAAGGAAAGCTAATCATTAAAACTGCTAATGCTGTAACTACAAAGATTCCTATCTTTGTAAAAGTATTAGCTTTTTTCAAATAAATCACCTCTTTTCAATTAGATTTAACCTTTCTTTTAGGTTATGCTCTAATTTTAATTATTAATCATTAAAAAAAAATTGAAATTTATAAATTATTATTTTTTTTATTATATATTAAAAGACTAATAATTACAATAAATTATTAGCCTCAA
>CAMZHI010000122.1 GCA_947306755.1 uncultured Clostridia bacterium
TTATTAAATTAGAATTTCTTTAATGTGTATTGAGCCGAGATTTTTCGAAAAATATATATATTAGCTATTTTAAGAGTAACAAATCATTGAAACTATTATTCAGTAACAAAAATCTCCACTCCATAATAACTATCTCTTAAAATTTGTTTCATTTCTTCAACTAATGGAACTCTTGGATTTGCATTTGTGCATTGGTCTTCAAATGCTCTATCTGCTAGCATATCAATTTTTGATAAAAAATCTTCCTCATCTATTCCTGTTTCTTTAAATGATTTTGGAATGTTTAATTTTTCGTTTAATTCTTGAATTTTTTCTATTAATGATTTTATTCCTTCTTCAACCGTATCTGCCTTTAATCCAACTTTTTTAGCAAGCTCTGCATATTTTTCATCTGCAATAAAGTATTCGTATTTTGGGAAAGATACAAATTTGGATGGCTTACTGCTATTATATTTTATTACATAAGGAAGTAAAATTGCATTGATTCTTCCATGTGGTAAATGGAACTCTGCACCTATTTTATGAGCAAGCGAATGATTTATTCCTAAAAATGCATTTGTAAATGCCATTCCTGCTATTGTACTTGCATTATGCATTTTTTCACGAGCTGTTTTATTATCTCCATGTTCATACGCTTCAACTAAATATTTTAGTACCAATTCAACCGCTTTTTCAGATAACCCATCTGTATAATCTGATGCCATATTTGAGACATAGCTTTCAATTGCATGTGTTAATACATCCATACCTGTGTCAGCTGTAATTGATTTGGGTAAACTCATAACTAAATCCGGATCTACAATTGCTACATCAGGTGTTAATTCATAATCAGCTAAAGGATATTTTTTATTATTTACTTTATCTGTTAAAACTGCAAAAGATGTAACTTCTGAGCCTGTTCCAGATGTTGTAGGAATTGCAACCATTTTTGCTTTTACTCCAAGTTTTGGAAATTTATAAGTTCTTTTTCTTATATCCATAAACTTTAATTTTAATCCCTCTGGATCTGCATCTGGGTGTTCATAAAATAGCCACATTCCTTTAGCTGCATCAATTGCTGAACCACCACCTAATGCAATTATAACATCAGGTTTAAAATTATTCATTAATTCTAAACCTTTATTTACAGTTTCAAATGATGGATCTGATTCAACATCTGAAAATATTTCACAATGCACATGATGTTCTCTTTTTCTTAAGTGATATATTATTTTATCTACATAACCAAATTGAATCATTCCAGGATCTGTAACAATAAATGCTCTTTCTATATCAGGCATTTTTTCTAAATACTTAATTGATCCTGATTCAAAATATATTTTTTCTGGTATTTTAAACCATTGCATATTAACAGTCCTCCTTGCAACTCTTTTAACATTTATAAGATTTACGCTTGAAATATTTGCAGTTGTAGAGTTTCCTCCAAATGAACCACAACCAAGTGTTAATGATGGCATATTTGTATTATAAATGTCTCCTATACCACCATGAGTTGAAGGTGAATTAACTATTATTCTACCAGCTTTCATTTTTTCTGAAAATTCTAATATTTTGTCTCTATCCTCTGAATGTATTACTGCTGTATGTCCAAGGCCTCCGAATTCAAGTAGGCTTTCTGCCTTATCTAATGCTTCTTCATAGTTTTCAGTTATATAATATGTTAAAACTGGACTTAATTTTTCTTTAGAAAATGGATATTCAGGGCCAATTCCCTCTTCATATACAACAATTACTTTTGTATCTTCCGGAATTTCAAATCCTGCTTCTTTAGCAATACTATATGGGCTTTTTCCAGGGATATATGATTTTAATTTAAATCCCCATTCTTCGTTCCATTCAAACATTGTATTTTTTAATTTTTCTTTTTCTTCAGGATTTACAAAATAACATCCTGCATCTCTCATTAAACTTTCAAATTCTTGATATATTTCTTTTTCAACTAAAACAGCTTGTTCAGAAGCACAAATCATACCATTATCAAATGCTTTAGACATAACAATATCATTTACTGATGTTTTTAGTTTTGCCGTTTTTTCAACAATGCATGGAACATTTCCAGGTCCTACTCCTAATGCTGGTTTACCACATGAATACGCAGATTTTACCATTCCGGTTCCGCCTGTTGCTAATATTAAATCAACTCCCGGGTGATTCATAAGAATACGGGTAGCTAAAACAGATGGCTCTGGTATCCATAGTATGCAATTTTCTGGGGCTCCAGCTTTTATTGCAGCATCTCTTAAAATCTCTGCAGCTCTTACAGAGCATTTTTGAGCAGATGGGTGGAATCCAAAAATAATTACATTTCTAGTTTTTGCTGAAATTATTGATTTAAACATTGTAGTTGAAGTTGGGTTAGTTACTGGCGTAACTCCTGCAATTACTCCTACAGGTTCTGCAATTTCAACATAATCATCTTCATCATTTTCATTAATTATTCCTACTGTTTTCTCATATTTTATACTATGATATATATATTCAGTTGCAAACATATTCTTTGTTATTTTATCTTCATAAATTCCTCG
>CAMZHI010000123.1 GCA_947306755.1 uncultured Clostridia bacterium
TTTTTTATATAAAATATTCATCTAATGTGCACAAAATGTGCACAAATTTCTAGCATATCCTATATTTTCTTTGTCACTGTTATTATACATAATATAAGGATATTAATCAATTAATCTTTATCGTAATATTTTAATATGACGATTACTTTAATAAATTAAAGATTTAATAATTCTTTTTTCTTTTTATCAAATTCTTCTTGATTAATAATTCCTGAGTCTAATAATTCTTTATACTTTTTTATTTCTTCTGTAGGATCGGTTTTTATTTTATCTTTATTATTTCCAAACTTAGAAAATAAATTTGAAACACTATCTTTTGTTTTATTAAATCCTTCTGCAAACTTTTCTTTAAAACTTTGCTTTTCTTCTTCAGAAACTTTACCAGTTTCATTACTTAACGATTCAATATCTTTATCAAATTCTTCCTCTGAATAATCAAATATTGCTTTATCTAAAGTATCATTTAATCTTCTTGCCATAGGCATCATTGATGCATAATTAATTGTTCCAGATATTACTCCACCAATAACTGGTATTGCTTTAGATACACCTGAAGCCAAAGTTTTTTTGGTTAGTGTATATCCAACAAATGAACAAATCTTTTTTATCATTGGATACCAAAATGTTTTAGTTAATGCTTTTTGTGGAATCTTTTTAAGAGCTGTTTTTGCAACTTGTGTTGATAAAACTCTAACACCAGAAACCGCTCCAGATACTCCAAACATTACTCCACAATATAATATCAATTGATTTTTTACTTTTTCATCATCAACTTGTCCATTTTTCCATAAATCATCTGCACCATACAAATAAGAAAGTTCTTGAGCAAGTCTTAATGACATTCCAAAAAATTGTAATATATCTGCTGGAATAGTTGCAGCCATTGCCAATCCGCCTGGAATACCAGCTGCAAAAGAAGCGATTGAAGATTGACTTGTCCTCTTCATAATCAATTTATTAGCTATATTACTTATTTCTTCTCTAGTTATTCCAGCTTCTACTGGACCATTATTTATTATATTCTCAAGCAAATCAACTTTTGAAGAAAAACCTTCTGCTAAAAATTTATTTCTATCAACTTTAACACCTGGTATTTGAATAGCTTTAGAAATTATTTCTTCTAACATAATATCAGATGCAATTTCTTTATTATCTTGAATCGTTACTTCATTTTTTTCTTGTTTTATTATTTCATTTTTTTCCATTTTAATCTCCTCTCATAATACTGGATGTTTTTTACGCGAGTCTTATATACAAGATAATTATAACACATTTTCTTTAATTTAATTACATCGTAATATTACTAAAAAAAGATGAGACTTTTTCTCATCTTAATGTACGGGAATATCTTAATCTTCCGAACATTTTAACAAACTCTCATTTATATATAATTAGTCATATTTTTCGTTTTCTAATTCTTTTATCCTATTAATAGGAAATATATCTTCTATATCCTCTATTATAAATTTTTTAAAATCCAATTTTTCTTCGCCTATAATTTTTAAATAATTGTCTATAACTTTCCTATCTATAATTATTTTTCCATTGCCTGACCAATGTCTATCTAAGCCATTCTTTTTCACTCCTGATATCCAATATTCTTCGTCAGTTTCAATATCTATGTAATTTCCTTGACACCCGTTATATTTTTTAAAAGCATGATTATTAAAATATATTGTTTTACCGCTCTTGGATTCTTTTACTTTTCCAATCCATGCTGGACCATTATCATTATATCCTGTTTTTAGTTCGATATATTTTAGATTCATAATATCATCCCTATCTATAATCATATTATAACATAAGAATATTAGAAATCTTTATTTTCTATAGTTCGTAAAATTACTAAAAACTGAACAATCAAAAAAGATGAGATTATTTCTCATCTTAATGTACGGGAATATCTTATTCTTCCGATACTTTTTTACCCAACTTCTTATAAAAGTCATAAGCATCTGAACATTCTTTTTTTGAAAGTTTTGTTTCTTTCACCATATAATCAACTGCTTCTTCTTTTGTTTTAAATTTATTTAATAATACTATAGCCTCAGATATTCTATTTAAAGTATTATCAAATTCTTTAAATGATATGCTTTTATCAGATGATTCATATAAATTATTTTTTAAAAGTTTTAATAAATTCTTATCTGCGATACTTTTATAATCATTATTACTTATTTTTTGCCCTGCAAATAATTCATTTATTGTAATATTTAAAATATTACATAAAGGCTCATATTGAGAAGAATCTGGTAAGCATACACCATTTTCCCATTTAGAAATAGATTTATCTGTTGTTCCTAATTTCTCTGCTAATTGAACTTGTGTTAATCCTTTTTCCTTACGACATTCAGCAATAAATTTTCCAATTTTCTCTTGATCCATAATATTGCTCCTTTCGTAAATATTTTATCTTATTTTTTTATTCACTAACACCCATCAAAAGTAGAGTTTTTGCATAATATCTTAATATTCTGATCTAATTGATAAATTGTAATTTGTTGCCCTCTTTATA